>JBLHNI010000121.1:0-9357 GCA_047650615.1 Maribacter sp. | reverse complement strand
TATAGCACACCCTTTCTGAACTAACAATACGAAGGTATTTTGCTTATTTTTGATTTCAATTTAATACGCTATTTATGAAATCCCCTAATCAAAATGTTAAAATTGACGGTATAGACAAGAAAATTTTAAGATTTTTAATGGAGGATGCACGTAAGCCAGTTTTAGAAATTGCTCGAAACATTGGTATATCAGGTGCCGCAGTACATCAAAGATTACGAAAACTTGAGGCTTCTGGACTTTTAGCCGGCTCTAAGTTTGTAATCAACCCTAAAGTTATGGGCTACACCACAATGGCCTATATTGGAATTTATCTGGATAAGGCCATGAGCAATCCTGTTGCGGTAAAACAATTGGAAAAAATACCGGAAGTTTTAGAATGCCACTATACGACGGGAAACTGGTCTATCCTCATTAAAATTTTATGTAAGGACAACGAACATTTAATGCATGTTCTAAATAAAGAAATTCAGCAAATTGAGGGAGTTTCCAGAACAGAAACCTTTATCTCCCTTGCCCAGCAAATAGATAGGCAGATAACGATTTAGTACAATCATTTGACCCAAAATGAATGTGCGACAAGCAGGTTCATAAAACACTAGCGAAATTTTTAAACAAAGACAGCTCAACTTCACCTAGTAATGGTTTATTCCTCAACTATTTAATAAATTATAGATTTAATCCTATACTTGATTAGAGTGGTATATTCTTTGATTTTTTTGGTAATTGAAATTTAGGGTTTCACTTTCAATCCCTAGAATATTTTTTAAAAGTAACCGAGTACTGTATAACGTCCTTCATTTTTTAAAATAAAATAATCTAATCACATTCTCACAAAAAAAAGCCTGTACCGTATGAAACCGACAGGCTTTATACTCTTTAAATAAGTCTTAATCTCTACCTCCAAAAACCTGCAGTCCCCAATAGACCAACATTGCCAAAGAACCAATAGCAGCAACCAAATAGGTTCGTGCCGCCCATTTTAAAGCATCCTCTGAACCTGCATATTCGGCTTGGGTAACTATATTCTTATCCTTTAACCACGCTAAAGCTCTATTACTGGCATCGTACTCAACTGGCAAGGTTATAAGACTGAAAACCGTTGCAAAACTCATCATTACCAATCCTGCCACAGCTACCCAATACCCTAAACCGATACCCGCTGCCGCACCAAGTGCCAAGCCTCCAAAAACTACCCAAGTAGACATGCTTGAGGTAACACTTACAATAGGCACTAACTTGGAACGCATTCCCAACCACTCGTATGCCTGAGCATGTTGCACAGCATGGCCAACTTCGTGAGCCGCAACAGCTGCTGCAGATGCATTTCTTTGGTTATAAACACCTTCACTAAGGTTTACCGTTTTATTTTTTGGGTTGTAATGATCAGTTAACATCCCAGGAGTAGATACTACCTTAACATCTCTAATACCATGGTCATCTAGCATTTTCTGTGCAATCTCAGCGCCACTCATTCCATTTTGCAAGTGGACATTAGAGTAGTGCTTGAACTTGCTTTTTAACTTGCGACTTACCAACCAGCTTACCAAAGCAATAGCACCTATCAATATATAATATCCCATCATAATCTTTCAATTTTTTGAATTTAAATTAAATATACTAAAGATTCCTCTTTGTTATCGAAATCTAATAATCGAAAGCAAAAACCTCGCCAAATCCCTTTATGACTATAAAAAGACCCGCGAGGTATATTACTACTGACAAAATGTACTCTTAAGCAAAGGCTTTTTCCCAGCCAAATGCCTCAATAATTTCTTGATATACTACTTTACCCGAAACTATATTCAATCCTTTTCTAAGACTTTCATCCCTTTCACAGGCTGCTTCCCAGCCCAAATTGGCCAAACGCAAGGCATAAGGCAAGGTAACGTTCGTCAAAGCCACAGTAGAGGTATAAGGCACGGCTCCTGGCATATTGGCCACGGAATAATGTACAACATCGTCTATTATATAAATAGGGTCTTCATGCGTTGTTGGCCTTGTTGTTTCCACACAACCACCTTGGTCTACTGCCACGTCTACGATTACAGTTCCAGGACGCATTTCCTTAAGCATATCCCTAGTAATAAGGTTAGGAGCTTTTTTTCCTTTTAATAAGACAGCACCAATAATAAGGTCATGTGTTTTAATATGTTTTCTAATATTGTATTCGTTGGAAAATTCTGTAATCACGTGCGGCGGCATAACATCGTTAGCATATCTAAGACGTTTCATATTAATGTCCATCAAAGTCACGTGAGCACCTAAACCTGCTGCCATTTTAGCAGCCTGTATGCCTACCACTCCGGCACCTAACACCAACACTTTGCCAGGTGCTACGCCAGGAACACCACCCAAAAGTACACCGCGACCCTTTTCCGGTTTTTCTAGATACTTGGCTCCTTGCTGAATGGCCATTCTTCCTGCAACTTCGGACATTGGAGTTAACAATGGTAAGGTTCCTTCCTCGTCTTCGACAGTCTCATATGCAATACAGATTGCTTTTTGTTTTATCATAGCCTTGGTCAACGACTCACTCGAAGCAAAATGGAAGTACGTAAACAAAATTTGATCCTCGCGTATCAAATCATACTCTTTACTAATAGGCTCCTTTACTTTAACGATCATTTCAGCAATAGCATACACCTCTTCAATCGTATCTAATATTTTTCCACCTACATGTTGATAGTCCGCATCAAAAAAACCACTGCCATCTCCTGCTCCAGTCTGAATGTATACCGTGTGCTTATTTTTTACCAATTCAAAAACACCTGCCGGTGTCATACCTACTCTACTTTCGTTGTTCTTAATTTCTTTAGGAATACCAACAATCATGATTATACGTTTTTAATTAAGTCGCTAAATTGTGACAATTAGAACAATATTAAAAGAATTACTCGATAAAATGTAGGGGTTACTAGCTGTATTGTGCTATTTAAATTTATATAGCCCTAAAAATATAGGGGTCTGTTATAATTATTTTTATTTTATATTTAATAACATGATGAATAAAAGTAAAACTGCTGTGATTAAATTTGCTAAAATAATTGGTAAGGTTTCTAAAAACAGCTGTATCCCAACCAAAGTACTACGCCATACAACAGAACAGGATACATCATCATGAAAATATCCTTTGTAGATTATTCTTTCCATGTTTTATGCACCCGAAGAACAATGGCAGCCGTGGTAAGGGTAGCGGCTTCTAATCCTAGTATTTCTATATAATCCATTTATTGCTGTTCCAACTTAGATAGCTTCTGTTATCATTAACCAACAATATTTACAATTTTTCCTGGGACAATAATCACCTTTTTAGGGGTTCTGCCTTGTAATTGGTCTTTTGTTTTTCCATGTGCCATAACAGCTGCTTCGATTTCATCCTTGCTTAGAGCTAATGGTAACTCTAGTTTAAAACGCATTTTTCCATTAAATGAAATCGGATATTCTTTGGCACTTTCCACCAAGTAACTCGGTTCAAATTCTGGGAAAGGCGCTGTAGAGACCGATTCAATATTTCCTAATTTCTCCCAAAGCTCCTCTGCAATATGAGGTGCGTAAGGCGAAACCAAAATAGCTAGCGGTTCTAGAATAGCCCGACTCGTATATTTTTGACTGGTCAGCTCATTAACACATATCATAAAGGTAGAAACCGATGTATTAAAGCTAAAGTTTTCTATGTCCTCTTCTACTTTTTTGATGGTTTTGTGGAGTGTTTTCAAAGCATCTTTAGTAGGTTCTTCTTCCGAAACGAAAAAAGAACTTTCAGCGCCAGAATGAAACAAACGCCATAATTTTTTCAAGAACGAGTGCGTTCCTGTGATTCCAGCCGTATTCCATGGTTTAGACTGTTCCAAAGGACCTAAGAACATTTCGTATAAGCGCAAACTATCTGCCCCGTATTCCTCACAAATAGCATCCGGATTGACCACATTGTATTTAGACTTAGACATTTTTTCTACTTCGCGACCTACGATATATTTACCGTCTTCTAAAACGAACTCAGCATCTTTGTATTCTGGTTGCCATTTTTTAAAAGCTTCTATATCTAGTTCATCAGAAGAATTTACTAAAGAAACATCTGCATGAATTTGGTTATAAAAATTCTCACCTTTCTCAAGTTCAAATCGAATCTCGATATCGGGCAACTTGTTTAAAATAATGTTTTTCAACTTTGTTTCAAACCCTAATAGTTTCTTACTGATTTCATCAAATTCGTGAGAGTCTTTTGATTTTTCAAGTGATTTATTCAAATTCAAAGAAACTAAAACCTGGTTATTTGACATTGCCTCTGAAAAAACCAATTCTACTTCCTCGCTTGAATATGAACTATCATTTGTATAAAATTGATATTTCAACCTATAAACAAAAGCACTAGTCCCTGTAATCATTCCCTGGTTAATCAATTTCTTGGCAAACTCATCCTTAGGTACCAAGCCTTTATCGAACATGAATTTTTGCCAAAAACGAGAATACAATAAATGCCCTGTAGCGTGCTCGCTACCGCCAATATATAAATCTACGTCTTGCCAGTAGTTGATGGCTTCTTCTGAAAAGATAGCGTTTTCATTTTGCGAATCCATGTATCGGTTAAAATACTGGGAACTGCCCGCCCAACCAGGCATAGTGTTTAATTCTAATGGAAATACCGTTTTATGATTTATTAAATCATTAGAAACAATAGTATTCTTTTTCGTATCCCAAGCCCAAACAGTTGCATTTCCTAAAGGAGGCTCTCCTGTCTCCGTGGGTAAATATTTCTCTACTTCAGGTAATGTTATAGGCAGAAACTCAGCATCAATCATTTGAGGCATTCCCTTCACATAATAGACCGGGAAAGGTTCTCCCCAATACCGCTGGCGACTAAAAACGGCATCGCGTAGCCGGTAATTTATCTTGCCTTCGCCCTGACCTAAAGTCTCAAGTGTTTTAATAGCTATTTTACTGGCTTCCTTCTGCCCTAATCCGTCTAAAAAGTCGGAATTGGTGATCACCACTTTCTCCTTATCAGCAAAAGCCTCTTCAGAAATATCTACCCCTTCAAAAATATTGGGAATAGGAATGTTAAAGTGTTTCGCGAAATCATAATCACGCTGATCTCCGCAAGGAACGGACATCACAGCACCAGTTCCATACCCCGCCAAAACATAATCCCCTATCCAAATAGGCACAGGTTCTTTTGTAAACGGATGCTCTGCAAAAGCACCTGTAAAAACCCCTGAAATGGTTTTAACATCTGCCATACGATCTCGCTCAGAACGTTTTGCAGTAGCTTCTATGTAAGCCTCAACTTTAGCTTTTTGTTCGTCAGTAGTGATCTTAGCTACCAAATCGTGCTCAGGCGCTAAGGTCATAAACGAAACTCCAAAAATAGTATCCGGCCTTGTTGTAAAAACATCAATAACGGCATCATGATCATTTACATTAAATATAGCCGATGCACCTTGAGAACGACCAATCCAATTAGTTTGCGAATCCTTTAATGGCTGTGGCCAATCTATTTTCCCCAAACCATCTAGCAAACGCTGCGCATACGCAGAAATACGCATGCTCCATTGCGTCATTTTCTTGCGGATAACGGGGTGCCCTCCCCGTTCTGAAACTCCATTTACAATTTCATCATTCGCCAATACCGTTCCCAATGCGGGACACCAGTTGACTTCGCTTTCAGCCAAATACGTTAATCTATATTTTAGAAGGACTTCCTGTTTTTTAGTATCAGAATACGCTGCCCAACCCGCTGCCGTAAACTCTTCTATAGTATCATCACAAACCGCATTTATACCTGTATTCCCACCCGACTTAAAAACGGCAATTAAGGTTTCAATATCTTCGGCTTTATTGGTTTCCTTATTGTACCATGAATTAAATAGCTGAATAAAAATCCATTGTGTCCATTTGTAATAACTAGGATCGGAAGTCCGCACTTCCCTGCTCCAGTCGAACGAAAAGCCCAATTGATCTAGTTGTCGTCTATATGTTTTTATATTCTCCGCAGTTGTTATTGCAGGATGCTGACCCGTTTGTATCGCATATTGTTCTGCTGGTAATCCAAAGGAATCATATCCTTGCGGATGCAGAACATTATATCCTTTATGTCTTTTATAACGGGCATAAATATCACTAGCAATATATCCTAAAGGATGACCTACATGGAGACCTGCACCTGAGGGATACGGAAACATATCCAAAACATAAAATTTTTCTTTATCAGAGTTGTTCTCTGCCTTAAAGGTTTGGTTTTTGGCCCAATAGCTTTGCCATTTCTCTTCTATTGCATTAAAATCGTAGTTCATAGGATACCTGTATAAAAAACAAAAGCTCATGCTTAGGATATCAGGTATCGATACTTTTACATGCCCTTATTTTACGGAACAAAAATAGGCGTAATCGATGAAAGTTAAAAAGATATTGACGATTAACACTTTTAGCTATGGAATTACGCGGAAAACAAAACATGATACCCAAAAACAGTATCTTTAAAATTGTGAAAAAAAATCCCTTAAAACCCCTCCTCCTTTTCTATTGTATCATTGGATTTTTTTCCAATGAACTTAGTGGACAACTAGGCTTTTGTGGCGGAAACTCAGGCAGTCCTATTTTCACAGAGGATTTTGGATCCGGCCTAACAAATGGCCCTGCTTTACCAGTAGGCACCACTACGTATAACTTTGTGACAGGCATGCCGAGCGATGGGAATTACACTATTTCTAGTACTACCAACTTTTTTAATTGGCACAATGTGCCAGATCACACGCTTGGAGATGCTAACGGTAAAGCCTTTGTTGTTAATGCCAGTTTTACCGCTGGGGAATTCTACCAGCGGACTGCAATAGGCTTGTGCGAAAATACAAGTTATGAATTTTCTGCTTGGCTCATAAACCTACTTCCACAGAGTTCTTGTGAAGGTATAGGTATTCCGGTAAACGTGCGCTTTCAGATCTGGGACGAAACGGACACCAATCTTTTGGCACAAGGCGATACGGGAGATATTCCCAACCGCAACGCACCGTTATGGGAACAGTATGCTCTAGTATTCAGAACCCTTCCAGAACAGACCTCCGTAATTCTAAAAATGCGAAACAATAGTAATGGAGGCTGCGGAAACGACCTTGCCATAGATGATATCGCTTTTTCTTCCTGTGGAGATTCCATTACCTTATTCGATAATCAAAACGAAATGGATGTGATTACCTGTGCAAGGCAAGGCGGAATAACAAGAATATTAGAGGCAACGCCCGACTTTTCTATTTTTACGAGCCACGCCTACCAATGGCAGCAAAGTAATGATCAAGTGCTTTGGACCGATATTCCAACCGCAAACAGTAGCACCTATACTACACCAATAATCAACACTACGACCTATTTTAGGACCAAGGTAGCGGAAGATGCAATAAACTTATCCAATGACCTCTGTAATACACTATCCGATGTTTTTGAAGTAATCCTCATTTCTGCACCGCAGCCCCCGGTTAGTAATGGCAATGTACGCCTATGTGAAAATGAGGAGACACCTTTGCTAGTTTCCGTTCCTGTTGGAACCTCTGTTAATTGGTACGACGCACCAACAGCTGGTGCGCTTTTAGCGGAAAATACCGTCAGCTTCACACCTACTGCTTCTGGCACCTACTTTGCCGAAGCACTTTCTGGAAGTATAGATTGCCCATCAGACACGAGGACAATGCTAATCTATACCATAAATCCAATACCTGAAGTCATTGACGAAGCCATTGAGATTTGCGCTGGAAGCGCCATTATCATTTCTGCGGATTTGGACAACGGCAGTTATGTATGGAATACCGGGGAGATTACAGAAGATATTTCCATAATAGCGCCAGGAGAATATACCGTTATGGTAACCAACCTCGAAGGTTGTTCCAACACTAAAAGTATTTCGGTAGTTCCTGTTCCGCTTCCCATAATCAAGAACATTAAGTCAGATGGCTCCAATATCTTTGTTGATATAGAGAACACAGGACAATTTGAATTTGCCTTGGACAACGGTGCGTTTCAAACAAGTCCTTTTTTTGAAACAATAATAGGAGGTAGATACACGATTAATATCCGTTACGGTGACAACTGTGGTATGATAAGTCAAGAATTTATCCACTTGGTGGTTCCTAAATTCTTCACTCCGAATGCAGACGGAAACAATGATCTTTTCTTACCAGAAGGACTGGAGTACTTTACGTCCTATGAGCTATCCATTTTTAACCGATTTGGACAACTCTTAAAAAATGCTAGCCAAAACAGCCCAGCTTGGGACGGCACTTTTAATGGAGCTCAAATGCCTGCAGGAAATTATTGGTATCGCTTGCGAATAGAGGATACCGTACGTAAGGGATATTTTGTTTTAAAACGATAGTGTTTTGTTTTGATTAGAATCCATTAAAAATCATTCTTAAAGCCAGCAACCTGTCTTGTTAAATAATAGCATTGTTAATTATTAAGGCTCATTTCACATTACTTTCCTACTTTTACGTTACTTAAACAGCCCTATGAGCACTTCTTTTGAAAATTACCAAAAGCGAAAGCTGATTTCCTCCTATTTTTCGGTGGTGCTTAGTATAGCCTTGGTGCTTTTTTTGTTGGGGATATTGGGTCTTTTGGTTTTGAATACCAAAAAAATGGCAGACCGCTCCAAAGAGCAGATTACCCTTTCTATATTTCTTAAAGAAAATGCTAAGGAGATAGAGGTAGAACAATTGCAAAAAACGTTGGCCCTGGCTGACTATACCAAATCTGCCCTGTATGTATCTAAAGAAGAAGCTGCTAAACAACATAGCGAAGCTATTGGGGAGGATTTTGTGGATTACCTTGGCTACAATCCCTTAAAAAACTCTATCGATGTAAACCTAAAGGCCGATTTTGTGACAGAAGAAAAAGTAACAGAAATCGCTAATACCCTAGCTGAAAAAAGTTATGTGGACGAGGTAAGCTATGACAAGCTATTGGTAGGCATGGTAGCAAAAAGTGTTGAAAAAATCGGTTTTTGGATTTTAACCGCTAGCGCTATTTTTACACTCATCGCTGTATTATTGATTAATAGCTCCATTCGCTTATCTATCTATTCCAAGCGATTCGTCATTAAAACGATGCAAATGGTAGGAGCGACAAAAACCTTTATCCGAAAACCTTTTATATGGCAAAATATAAAATTAGGTATGTTAGGAGCCCTTTTGGCTTTGATAGCGTTAGCTGGCGTGTTGTATTACGTAGATACTAATTTCCAAGATTTAGGACTTTTAGATGAACCTTATATAATTATAAGTTTACTCGTGGGTGTTTTCGTGTTAGGCATCATTATTTCTTTGACCAGCACTTATTTTGCTACCCAACGATTTTTAAACCTTAGAACGGACG
>JBLHNI010000120.1:0-9372 GCA_047650615.1 Maribacter sp. | reverse complement strand
CATATAGAAATACAACAGCTTTATGGTATAACTTTTTTGACATAGGAGTTGTTCACCGTGATTGAAAGAATCTTCTACCATACGCCACGTCCAGTTAATATTTTGATGCACCCAAATGGATTATATGCTTTTGTTGCTAACTCCAATGCCTGTAAAATTGAAGTTATTGATATGAATACATTTACAATTGTCAGTACTATTGGTACTGGAAAAATTCCTTATACTTTTGCATGTAATAAGTAAATTATAAGGAATAAGTCCCGTCTAGAGGCTATAATTTCATGTGAGAATAGTGTTTTGGGCAATTTCCTACAGAAATTTCACCTTAAATGACCGTCACATATATTCTTCTTTTCCTAGCATGTTCCTAAGGCTGAAATATAAACTACTTGATAGAACGTACCTTTAGTATCCCTCACCGTAGGTAAAAGGCAATCCATCTTCTAGAATCAAAAAAGGGGTGTACCTATTGTAATTTGGTTCATTTAAAATCAGTATAAGGTTGATTTCAATGGATTATTATTTAGGACCTATTGTGAACAGTAATTTCAACGAGGTAAGAGTAAGCATACCCTGGATGGTACTCACACTATTTCCAGCTGGTTGCACCGTTTTCAAATATGGCATCATGCTTTTTGTCAAAAATAAAGTACTACATCAAAAGGTGTTTTTGTGTTCTTTTTTTAGAATGTGACATGTTTTACGATGTATTAAAAGAGTGTGACACTGTGCTAGATGATTTTCACAACCTAAAAACTCCGTTTTACAACAATAATTATAAATCACAATATAGTAGGAATATATTTACAAATAAGTAAGAAAAAGATTAAAATAGTTTAAATAAATTAAGTATGAAAATTACAGTAGTAGGAACGGGTTATGTTGGTTTGGTTTCCGGAACATGTTTTGCCGAAACAGGTATTGATGTTACCTGTGTAGACATTGATAAAAAGAAAGTGGATATGCTGTTACGCGGCGAAGTTCCTATTTACGAACCTGGTCTAGATACGCTTTTGGAGCGGAATTTGGAGAAGGGAAGAATTACCTTTACTACCAATCTTGCAAAGGGTATTAAGGGGAGTGATGCTGTTTTTATAGCCGTAGGAACACCACCAGATGAAGATGGTAGTGCAGATTTGAAATATGTTTTAGGCGTTGCCCGTGAAATTGGTCAACACATGGAGGATTACAAAGTAATTATCACTAAAAGTACAGTTCCTGTAGGAACCTCTTTTAAAGTAAAAGCAGCAGTACAGGAAGAGTTAGCAAAACGTAAGGTGGATATTCCATTCGACGTAGCCTCAAATCCAGAATTTTTGAAAGAAGGTAGTGCCATAGATGATTTCCTAAAGCCAGACCGTATTGTTGTAGGAATAGAATCAGAAAGGGCCAAGAAAACGCTAAAAAGATTATACAAGCCGTTTTTAATGAACGGGCATCCACTTTTGTTTATGGATATCTTTTCTTCTGAAATGACAAAGTATGCCGCAAACTCTATGCTGGCAACAAAAATTAGTTTTATGAATGATATAGCCAACCTTTGCGAACTGGTTGGGGCTAATGTTGACCTAGTTCGTAAAGGAATTGGTTCTGATGCGAGGATAGGCAATAAGTTTATTTATCCTGGTACTGGTTATGGCGGCAGTTGTTTCCCTAAAGATGTACAGGCATTGGTACGTACTGCAGATGAATATGGGCATTCTTTAGACGTTCTTAAAGCGGTAGAAAGTGTCAATTACAGGCAAAAGTCTAAGCTTGTAGATAAAATAAAGGGGCATTTTGGAGAGAACCTAAAAGGAAAGCAATTTGGTATATGGGGGCTTGCCTTTAAACCCAAAACGGATGATATGCGAGAGGCTCCATCCTTAGTAATTATAGAACAATTATTAGCTATGGGCGCGCAGGTTCGTGTTTATGATCCGGTTGCTATGGAAGAAGCAAAGCATACCCTAAAAGATACGGTAGTCTATGCCAAAGACGAGTATGATGCATGTATAGAAGTAGATGCCATGCTGCTGGTTACCGAGTGGTCGGAGTTTAGAATGCCAAACTTTAGAATTTTGGAAAAACTCATGAACAACAAGCTAATTTTTGACGGAAGAAATGTTTATGACCCAGAAGAAATGAAGGATATGGAATATACCTACTACAGTATAGGAAGGGAAACGGTTAACGGCCCAAAAACAAATAGAACACAAAAAATAGTAGCATAAGGCCTATCTCATAAAAATCTTAAAAAAATATATGAAACGAATATTAGTGACCGGTGGAGCGGGATTTGTTGGATCGCATTTGTGCGAACGTTTATTGAATGAAGGCAACGAAGTTATTTGTCTTGACAATTATTTTACAGGAAGAAAAAGCAAAGTAGTTCACTTAATGGATAACCCCTATTTTGAAGTAGTTCGCCATGATGTTACCATTCCTTATTTTATAGAGGTAGATGAAATTTATAATTTGGCTTGCCCTGCATCTCCAGTGCATTATCAGCACAATCCCATTAAGACGATAAAGACATCTGTAATGGGTGCCATTAATATGTTGGGCTTGGCGAAAAGAGTAGGTGCAAAGATATTACAGGCATCTACGAGCGAAGTGTACGGGGATCCTGAAATGCACCCACAGCCGGAGCATTATTGGGGGCATGTAAATCCAATAGGTATTCGTTCTTGTTATGATGAAGGCAAAAGATGTGCGGAGTCCTTATTTGTAAATTATCACGAATCTAACGACGTTCGAATAAAGATTATTAGAATCTTCAATACCTACGGTCCTAAAATGGAGCCGGACGATGGGCGTGTCGTTTCCAACTTTATAAATCAGGCCTTACAAGGACAGGATATTACGATTTTTGGAGACGGAACCCAGACAAGGAGTTTCCAATATGTGAGCGATTTGGTAGATGGTATGATACGTATGATGGCTACAGGAGACGATTTTATTGGTCCTGTAAACATTGGTAACCCGGTAGAATTTACTATGTTAGAATTGGCTCAAAACGTTATCGAACTTACTGGTAGTGCTTCTAAAATTATACACATGCCCTTACCATCAGATGATCCAACACAACGGCAACCAGACATTAGTTTGGCAAAGGAAAAACTGAATGGTTGGGAGCCTAAAATAGCGTTGAGAGAAGGTTTGGTAGACACCATCTCTTATTTTGATGAATTACTAAAAACAGAGTCCATCCATAAATTGATGAACGTTTAGTCCCCGAAACCTGTCTTTAAAAACCTACCATGCAATTTCTAAACATACTCCTTACCATTCTGGAACTGGTGCTATTTGGCTTTTGTTACCTTCTATATTCTAATATTTTCGGTAGCCGTCGGTAATCCGGCTATGGTCATTAAACAATTCAATCATCACACAGGTGAATGGGACGCTGTAAAGAAAAATGAAATCCTTACAGCATAAAAAATGGAATACTATGGAGTCATTAAAAATTATATTTTGGGTAGCCTTGTTCATTATTTTTTATTCTTATCTGGGATACGGGATATTACTTTTTGCCATTATAAAAGTCAGACGGCTTTTAGGCTTGGGAAAACCGTTTGAGGGTAATGAAGATTATGAGCCAGAAGTAACCTTGTTTGTAGCAGCGTTTAATGAGAAAGATTATTTAGATGATAAAGTGGATAATTCGAGAAGTTTAAACTATCCTAAAGATAAAGTAACCCAACTTTGGATAACCGATGGTTCTGATGATGGCACGCCGCAACTATTAAAAAAACATACCAATGTAAGCGTTTTACATGAACCGGAGCGAAATGGTAAAATTGCAGCTATGAACCGCGGTATGAAGCATGTAAAAACGCCTATTGTGATTTTCTCTGACGGCAATACCAATTTGGGGAAAGACTCCATCAAAGAGATTGTACGGTTATTTCGAGACCCTAAAGTAGGTTGTGTTTCGGGGGAAAAAAGAATTTATTCAAAAGATACAGATACTGCTTCTGGAGCAGGAGAAGGAATGTACTGGAGGTATGAGTCACAGCTTAAAAAGTGGGATGCAGAACTCTACTCTGTAGTTGGTGCAGCCGGCGAACTTTTTGCTATTCGTACCAAACTTTGGCAAGAAGTAGAAAAGGACACGCTTTTAGATGATTTTATGATTTCATTGCGTGTAGCGATGAAAGGCAATACCATACAATATACCCCTGAGGCATATGCGATTGAAAATGCATCTGCTAATGTGAAGGAAGAACTCAAAAGAAAAATTAGGATATCTGCTGGGGGAATTCAATCGGTGGTACGTTTACGTTCTTTGTTGAACGTTTTCAAGTATGGCACCTTATCTTTTCAGTACATATCACATCGGGTATTACGGTGGACATTAACACCTTTATTACTATTATTGCTAATTCCGATTAATTTTGTGCTAGCGCAACAACAAGGGGTCTTTTCGCTAGAAGTTTTTAGTATACTGTTGTGGTGTCAAGGGGCATTCTATGCCGCCGCATTGTTAGGATGGTTCTTAGAAAATCGACAAATTCGATTAAAAATGCTCTTCATACCCTACTACTTTTTTATCATGAACCTTTCCGTTTTCTTAGGATTTGGCAGGTATTTAAAAGGAAAACAATCTGTAAATTGGGAAAGGGCTAAAAGAGGGGTAAGTGAACAGGTTCCTGTTTAGGATGTGGGAAGCGAAAACGTAAAGCTACTCCCTTTCCCCAAGGTACTTTTAACCCAAAGGGCGCCATTGTTTTTTTTGATAAAATCTTGGCAAAGTATGAGCCCTAGACCTGTGCCAGCCTCTTGTTCAGTACCTTCTTTAGAAAAGTGCTGACTTGGATTTAATACCTTGGCAAGGTCATCTTCAGAAATTCCTACGCCACTATCCGTAACCGACACGTGCCAGAAATTCTTTTTTAGTTTTGCAGAAATGGAAATATGTCCATCAACAGGTGTAAATTTTATGGCATTGGATAGTAAATTACGAAGCACCGTTTTCACCATGTTCATATCCGAATGGATAGCCGCTTCAATTGGAATATCGAGCTTTAAGTCAATTTTTTTGGTTTCTAAGGCTAATTTTTGAAGTCTAATACACTGTTCCACTAATGGTAAGAGTTGCACATCTTCCTCTATAATACTTAAGGTTCCACTTTCAGATTTGGCCCATCCCAAAAGGTTATCCAATAGGCTAAAAGCTTCATCTGTTGTTGCATTTAAATTATGAACCGTCTTTTTTATAAAGCTGTCATCCTTTGGATCAATAATCCCACGTAGAATGAAATCCAATTGTATTTTTATCGCACTTAATGGCGATCGTAAGTCATGGCCAATAATAGAGAACAATCTATCCTTTAAAACATTTTCTTTTTGGAGATTGGCAGCTTGTTTTGTTAGCTTTGCATTAGCTCCACTAAGGCTTAGGTGAGTTTTAATTCTGGCAAGCAGCTCAGGCTTGTTAAAAGGTTTGGTCACGTAATCAACCCCTCCAAGCTCAAAACCTTTTACCTTAGATTCAGTTTTTCCTATCCCGGTAATAAAAATAATCGGAATGTGTTTTAATTTGGAGTTTTGTTTAATGAGTTTGCATAGTTCAAAGCCATCTAGATGGGGCATTTGAACATCTAAGAGAACAACATCTGGGACATTGTTTAGTAACTTTTCGATAGCCTGAAGGCTATGTTGGATGAGTAGAATATCACAATCTAATTGCTTTATGGAGAATTTTAGAAGTTCCAAGTTCATAACCTCATCATCAATACAGGCTACTAAAGGTATTCTAGCGGGGACCTCGTTCATTAATGTAAATTTAGTTAATGTGAAAGTAGGAAATTATTTCAATACCTATAAGCCTAGTAAAGTTTTATCGTGTCAGGTTTTTACTAGTATTTATATATTTTATTAACCATTAATCGACACTTTTCGTACTTCTACCACACGAAACGGCCATTTCACAACAATATTTTAAATTTTAAATAATGTAGGATTATATTTACAAAACAATAAGTAGTCAACTTAATTTCAAATAGTATGGATTGTATTTTAGTTACTGGAGGAGCTGGTTTTATAGGGTCTAATTTTATTCCTTTTTTTCTGGAAAAGAACTCAAACGTACATCTTATAAATCTCGATATTTTGAGTTATGCCGGTGACCAAGAGAATTTAAAGGAAGTAGCTAACCACGAGCGATACACTTTTGAAAAAGGCGATATATGTGATAGAGGTCTCATTGAGGAACTATTTAAAAAATATGATTTTAAAGGGGTTATCCATTTTGCCGCAGAATCTCACGTAGATAATTCAATTGCCAATCCGGATGCTTTTATGCAAACGAATATATTGGGTACGTTTAATTTATTAGATACCGCAAAGAAGCACTGGATGGTCGCTCCTGGGGTATACAATACAGAGTATAGCAATTGTCGTTTTCATCATGTTTCAACCGATGAGGTGTATGGTAGTCTTGGCGAAACAGGCTTGTTTACAGAAACAACACCTTACGCACCAAACAGTCCTTACAGTGCTTCAAAAGCATCTTCGGACTTTATTGTACGTAGTTATTTCCATACTTTTGGTATGGATGTAGTGACCACCAATTGTTCCAATAACTACGGTCCAAAACAACATAACGAAAAGTTGATACCCACTATAATAAGAAAGGCGCTTGCAGGGGCGGATATACCTATATATGGCGATGGTTCTAATGTTAGGGACTGGCTTTATGTCTTGGATCATTGCACAGGTATCGCCTTGGCTTATGAAAAGGGCGTATCTGGGGAAACCTATAATATTGGGGGAAGAAACGAACGGAACAATCTATACATAGCCACAAGAATCTGTGAACTATTGGATGCAGAGGCACCAAAGCATAATAGTGAGAGTTACAAGGAACAAATAACCTACGTAAAGGATAGGGCCGGGCATGATTTTAGATATGCTATAGATGCCAGCAAGATAGAAAACGAACTGGGTTGGAAGGCTGATGAGAATTTTGAATCGGGCATTAGAAAGAGTGTCACATGGTATTTGAATAAATTTACCGATCTTCACGAAGGTAGGTCTGCCCTTATCAATAAATAAAACGATATAAAAACCCTTTAGACTGCAAACTCCGCCTAATTAAAATGGATTTGAAATGATTGTTTTAATTATCAAAGCTTACCGCTATAACTAGGTAGGTTTGTTTGTCCGTTTAAACTTTAAAAATTAACACATGAAAGGAATAATACTAGCAGGAGGTTCTGGTACGAGGCTACATCCTTGCACCTTAGCAGTGAGTAAGCAGTTAATGCCGATTTACGATAAACCCATGATTTACTACCCGCTATCTACATTGATGGAGGCAGGGATTTGGGAGATCCTTATCATTTCTACGCCGCACGATCTCCCAATGTTCGAAAAATTATTAGGTGATGGCAGAAAGTATGGTTGTGTTTTTGAATACGCTGTGCAGGAAGAACCTAATGGGTTAGCTGAGGCTTTTATTATAGGGGAGGAGTTTATTGGAAAAGAAAAAGTGGCACTGATTTTAGGTGATAATATTTTTTACGGCTCAGGATTGGAAAAAATGCTGCAAGCGAACAATGAACCAGATGGTGCTATTATTTATGCCTATCACGTAAATGATCCAGAACGTTACGGCGTGGTCGATTTTGATGATAATCATAATGTGATTTCCATAGAAGAAAAACCGTTGAAACCAAAATCGAATTATGCGGTTCCCGGTATCTATTTTTATGATAACGATGTGGTAGAAATTGCCAAGAATACCAAGCCAAGTGCCAGAGGTGAAATTGAAATAACGGACGTGAACAAAACATATTTGGAACGCGGAAAGCTAAAAGTGAGTATTTTGGATCCGGGTACGGCGTGGTTAGATACAGGTACGTTCAACTCCCTAATGCAAGCATCTCAGTTTGTGCAGGTCATAGAGGAAAGGCAAGGTTTGAAAATTGGAGCTATTGAGTCCGCGGCCTATAAAATGGGCTATATCACCAAAAGTCAGTTTAAAAAACTTACCGCGCCCTTTATCAAAAGTGGCTACAGTAATAAATTAATGGAACTCAGGTAGATTATGAAAGCAGAGGCTACAATGATAGAAGGGTGTTATGTTTTAGCGCCCAATATATTTGAAGACAAGAGGGGTTATTTTTTTGAAAGCTTTAATCAACAAAAGTTTGAGGATATTATTGGCACTTCGATAAATTTTGTTCAGGATAACCAGTCCAAATCATCCAAAGGGGTGCTAAGAGGATTACATTATCAAAAAGGAACATTTGCCCAAGCAAAGTTAGTTCGGGTATTGGAAGGCGAAGTGTTGGATGTTGTTGTAGATTTAAGAAAAGGTACAACTACTTATAAAAATGTATTTATAACCACCCTATCCCAAGAGAATAAAAAACAAGTTTTTATCCCTAGAGGATGCGCACATGGGTTTCTTACATTAAGTGATTCGGCTACCTTTTTCTATAAATGTGATAATTTATATCATAAAGAAGCAGAGGGGGGTATCCGATATGATGATCCTGAATTTGCTATAGATTGGAAACTACCAGATAGTGAACTTATCATCTCTGAAAAAGATATTTTGTTTCCTTTTTTCAATCAAACAGAAAAAACAGCCCTATAATTTTTAAGTGTATGATTAATGTCTTGGTTACAGGTGCAAACGGGCAATTAGGTTCTGCCATAAAATCTATTGCGAACACTGAAGGGCTTATTTCCTTTACGTATCGCTCATCTGCACAATTGAATATTACGGATGCAGATGCCATTTTGGAAAATTTTAGAGGCTATAACTATGACTATTGCATAAATTGTGCAGCCTATACCAATGTGGATGCAGCAGAGGAATATGTTGCTCAAGCAAACGCGATAAATGGTCTTGGGGTCAAAAATTTAGCCACAGCATGCAAGGAGAGTCGAACTAAACTCATACAGATTTCGACTGATTTTGTCTTTTCTGGAAAACATAGTCTACCCTATACTGAATTTGATACGCCGGAACCTGTAAGTGCCTACGGCTTATCTAAATATCGGGGAGAACAGGAAATTAGTAAGCATTTGTCCGATTATTACATCATAAGGACGTCGTGGTTATACTCAGAGTTTGGTAATAATTTCATGAAGTCCATGCTCAAATTTGGAAGGGAAAGAGCGCATCTCTCCGTTGTTTTTGACCAAATTGGAAGCCCCACGTATGCAGTTGATTTAGCTCGGTTTATTCTAGAATTGATACAAAAAAATACGGATTCATTTGGCATATATCACTATAGTAATGAAGGCGTTGCGAGTTGGTACGATTTTGCCAAAGCTATATTTGAAGAAGCCGATATACGTATCGCCTTAAATCCGATTAGGACTGCGGAGTATCCGTTGCCGGCAAAACGACCAAGTTATAGTGTTATGGAT
>JBLHNI010000119.1:0-9439 GCA_047650615.1 Maribacter sp. | reverse complement strand
ATCGCCAAGGTACTTGGGGTAAATGAAGAAATAATAAAAGCTGCGCCTACAGACGGACTTTGGGGCGATGACCGAACGGACGAGGACCAGATTGGAGCTTCCTACCCAGAACTGGAATGGGCAATGAAAATGAAACATCAAGGAAAAACAATAGATGACTTCTCTGATAGAAAAAAAGAGGTGTTTTCTATCTTTATGCGTTTCAACGGAATAAACCAACACAAGATGGTAGCCATTCCTATTTGCGAAATTCCAGAAATGTTAAAACAAACCACTCACCTAACTATCAAGTAGATAAATCGATTAAATTATACCAAATTATTACATTTGCGCAAAAATAACAGAACTTTGTTTTCGAAATTAGATTTATAAGTCTTACATTGCATGTGAGTAGTTTTATACAAATAAGCAATTTTAGCCAGTCTAGAAAAACCTACATAATGATCAAAGTTTTAATTGCAGATAATCACCCTATTATAAGAATGGGTGTACGGCAGGTTCTTGAATCCGCCTTAGGATTTGAAGTGGTAGACGATGTTTCCACAACGGATGAGTTGTTTAAAAAACTGGAAAATATCACCCCCGATGTCGTAATGCTAGAAATGGATATTCCGGAAATAAACGGAATAGCAGCACTAAGAAAAATCAAAAAAGAATATCCAGATGTAAAAGTGCTAATGTACAGCGGCCAATCTGAGGACGTATACGCCCTTAGTGCTATTCGTGCTGGAGCATTTGGCTACTTGTCCAAATCGTCGGACACGGAGTATATCATAGCAGCGGTAAAAAAAGTCAGTGAAGGCAGTATGTTCATTACCAACGAGCTAGCACAAAGATTAGCTTTTGATGAAGGAACAAAAAAGCCAAGAAGGTTTTTTAGAAAACTATCTACAAGAGAGGTCGAGGTTTTAAAACTCTTAGCGAGCGGAAAACGCAATAAAGAGGTAGCCCAAGGGTTAAATCTTAACGAAAAGACAGTAAGCACCTATAAAGCGCGTTTAATGAAAAAATTAAATGTTAACAATATGGTAGATTTGTTGCAGCAAGCAAAAGCTCTGGAACTATACTAAGACAAAAAATATTCATTAAAAAAACTCGCAAAAGCGGGTTTTTTTAATTCACGAAGCATCCCTCTCTAAGATAAGACCCTATTCAATTTTTGATTCAACAACGTATTTAATTGTAAGTAATTCATGATTTCCTCCAATACTTCTTTATTGCCCTCCTGTTTATCTTGAGTTTCGTTTTGTAAGGTTAGCATTCTTTTTTTTATCAAAAAACAACGTAAAGTTAAAATAGTTTCACTCACCAATTGAGCTATGCTGGTTTCCTTGGCTTTAGGATAAATATCTTTTCTTTCCCAATCGTGCAAGGCATATTTTTCCTCTTCCATTAGCAAGGAAGAAATATTATTTGCCATTTCTTGCTCGAGACCCATCATAAACCCTTGAATGGCGAATTCCTCTGCCTGGTTCAATGCTTCTATCAGCAAATAATAAATATCCCTAAATTGGGAATTTGTAAATTCTATTTCATCTTCCTGCAGGTCTAAGAATATTTTTTCAAATACGGTACTCTCTACAGATTCAGGCTCCATAACAAGAGCTCCTTCTTCATTTTCCTTTAGCACCAAATCTTCAAATTTTTCTTTTTTGTCACCATACACCAAAAGAAGCTCAATGATTTTTCGTTCCAGTTCAAACTGTACATCCACTTTCTCCTCTACCTCTTCATTCCGAACCACATTAAATGCTTGTGGTTTCGATTTTTCCTGTTTTTGGGTATCGGTTATATCCTTCTTGTCTATTTGCGCCAAGGTATTGAACAACACGGCCTCGGAGATATTCATAATTTGGGCACACTCCTGAATATAAATCTCCTTTTTTATACGGTCTGGAATCTTAGCAATACTATTAACAATATCCCGCACCGTATCGGCTCTTTTGATAGGATCGTTTGAAGCCTCCTTTACCAGTAAAGAAGCCTTAAACTGAATAAAATCCTTTGAATTTTCCTGCAAGTATGATTGCACCTCCTCCAACTCGTTGTTCTTTGCAAAACTATCAGGGTCTTCGCCTTCCTGGAAAGTGCATATTTTCACGTTCATACCCTGTTCTAAAATCAGGTCTATGCCCCGCAAAGAAGCACGTAGCCCTGCTGCATCTCCATCAAACAAGACGGTAATATTTTTGGTAAGCCTGTTAATGAGTCTAATCTGTTCTGGCGTCAATGCCGTTCCACTGGAAGAAACTACATTATGAATCCCTCGTTGATGAAACTGAATAACATCGGTATAGCCTTCCACCAAGTAACAAGTATCTTCTTTGGCAATCGCCTGTTTCGCATAGTAAATACCGTAAAGCACTTTGCTCTTATGATAAATATCGCTTTCAGGAGAGTTTAGGTATTTAGCTGCTTTCTTCTCATTGGTCAGGATTCTACCGCCAAAGCCCAAGACCCTACCACTTAGGGAGTGTATGGGAAACATTACTCTTGCTTTGAATCGATCAAAAGTTCTTGGGTTATTTGGATTATTAGCACCCTCCTTTACAATGGTAAGACCCGTCTTACTTAAAAAATCGAGTTTATAGCCTTTGTCCAGTGCTGCTTTTGTAAAACCGTCCCACTGGTCTAAGCAGTAGCCCAATTCAAACTTTTTTATGGTCTCCAGGGTAAATCCACGTTCTTTAAAATAACTAAAACCAATTGCCTTTCCAAGCTCTGTTTCTAATAACATTTCCTGAAAATGGTCGCGAGCGAACTCCGAAACCAAGTACATACTTTCACGCTCACTAGCCTGTTCTTTCTGCTCGTTGGACTGCTCCGTTTCCTCTACCTCTATATTGTACTTTTTGGCCAAATATTTTATGGCCTCCGGATAGGTAAAATGTTCGTGCTCCATTAGAAAAGCAACCACATTCCCTCCTTTACCGCTGCTAAAGTCCTTCCATATCTGTTTTACGGGCGACACCATAAAACTTGGCGAGCGCTCATCAGTAAACGGACTCAGACCCTTAAAGTTAGATCCAGATTTTTTAAGCTGTACAAAATCGCCAATAACCTCTTCTAAACGGGCGGTTTCATATACTTGGTCTATAGTAGTTTTTCCTATCAATTTTAAATTTTAATACGTTGATAAAGGTAATCAAAAATGAAATTAAATATAGTAAACTAAAGCGTTCTTAAACGTATGATATGAAAATAAACCCGTAGACCAGACCCACTTAGGACTAATTAAACTATCTAAAGTAGATATACTCAATACCTGCAGAACTAATGGCCGTACCAAGCTAAGATTAAAAGTCACCCATTTTTATTTAGAATCATACGAATACACTTAAAATAGCTAACTTAAATTTTAGAGGTCAAAGCGAAGGCCTAAAGAAATATTTCGCTGCTCTACCACAGCATCTTGAAAAATAGGATTTAAGTCATACTTTACATAGAGAAGCACCCCGTCAAATCCTGCATAGGCACTTAATCCATAAATAAAATCACTTGTGTTGTACCCCCTTTTTAACTCGTCATTAACGTTCTTACCATTACGTTCATATTTTAACTTTTGACGAGTTCCAAGATTAAAACCACCATAGCCACCAATTCCTATCCTAAATTGATTTCGCAAAGAGTATCTAATGGTATTTTCGGTTTTCTTTAATTTTGAAGGGCCAAATTCTAAATGCAATGGAAATACGAGATTATCCATTCTAAGTTTTGACTTATCAAGATCAAATTCGAATTCCTCTAATTGCACCTGCCCGATACCATCAGACACAAAGTACTGGTTATCCTTTGGTTTTAAACCATTGAACTGGAAAGAAACCCCATAATTAAACCTAAGAAAATTGGAATTTTGAAAAACCCTAGTACGCCATTGCCACCCAAATTCAAAAAAACGACTCCCACCAACTTTATAGGGCGTCTCCTCTAACGATTGGCCATCAATAATAGCATTGTTCAGTCCTATTGCTAAATAGAAATCAGAATAGGTTCTTCTATCGTATAGTACTCTGCGTCTATTTGGATTCTCCTTGATTCGTATTCCAAAGATGCGTTCCCCGTCTCCATCCCTACCTCCAAAACCAATTTCCAATTGAGACATATAATTTAAGGTATCTATTTCTAATATTTCAGGGCCGTTTCGCCGTACCAGTTCAATTTTACTATCTAAAATTGATATCCTATTCTCAATATTCAAAGCTCTTTTTTTGGCGGCCTCTTCTTTTAAAATAGTAGCTTCTTCTTTACTAATTACACCCTTTTCTAAACGCGCGTTTATATTTTCAACTTCTCGCTTTAGCTCTTCTTTTTCCTGTAAAGTGATTTTTTTCTTCGCATTCTCCAGCATCTCTATTTTAGTTACTGCCTCATTTTGGTTCTCTTGAGCGGTACTTACTTGAAATATGAACGCGAATAAAAGGGACATTAGGTACCATGTGATTTTTCTCATAATAATTTGATTGATGATTAGTGAATGATGAATAAACTCCTCCCTACCCATCTGTCTGAGATGGCGTGTAGGGATATAGTAAATTGATGGTTAATTAATTGTTACGGTCCGCAACAGCGGTCCGCACTTTAAGAAAGCCTGTCTTGAGCGACTGGAATATTTGGGTTCGGAAGGATTGATCAAGTTCATCTTCGACCTCAGTTAATAAAGCGATGGCATTCACAGTTTTGTCCGTATTAAAAAGTTGTTCCCGTACAATGGCTTCCTGCGCGTTCCTTAGTAAGGAATCTAACTCAGCATCAGTTACTTGGGAAGATTGCTCCAACAGCGCTACCTGCGCAACTACCTCGGCTATTTTTTCATTTAATACTGCTTCGGAAAATTGGGTAGGTATTTGAACATCTTCCCGTTCTTGTTGATTTACCTCAATGACTATGGCATCTTCTTGCTTGTCCTTTATAAAATCTGGATTTAAAATCTTATCTGGAGGAATAATCACTGGCTTTATTCCTTTCGTACGATCTACGTCCTCTTCTTCCAGCACAAGACCGTTAGAATTTTCTATAACCTTTGCTCCCATAACTTCTTTTACTACTTCAACGCTTGTTTTGGACGGTGTTTCTGCCAGTTCCTGTGTCGGTAGCTCTTTGTCCTCGGTATTCAGGTAAAAAATGGCTACACCAAGTAAGACTGTTACACTGGCTGCGATGCCTAGCCAGAAATAAAGTGGTTTTTTAGCAATTGGATCCGGTTTCAATTCCTTGAAAATCTTATCCAAAGCCCCTTGTGAGGGAACTATCTCTCGTGCATCTAATTTTGATTTTATATATGTTTCGAATTTATCTGGTTCCATACCCTATTATATTTTGTTTCTTTAATTGTTCTTGTAAAAGTCTCCGCCCCTTTAGTAATTGTGTTTTGGAAGTACTCTCCGTAATATCTAGCATTTTTGCTATTTCCTGGTGTTTATAACCCTCAACCGTATATAGCACAAAGACCATTTTATACCCCTGCGGAAGTGCGTCTATTAACTGCTGTATATGCTCGGTATCTAAATCCGTAGTTTGAACATTAGTTTGATGCTCGTACTTTTCGTAAACAGTATCGTCATAGACCACAAATTGTTGTTTTCTTAGGTAGGAAATGCTCTCCCGTATCATAATTCGACGTATCCAACCTTCAAAACTACCTTGAAATTTGAAGGTATGCAGGTGGGTAAAAACCTTTAGAAATGCTTGCACCATAACATCCTCGGCGTAATGGATATCGGTGATATATTGCCTGCAAACACCCAGCATTTTTGGCGAATGTGTTCCGTACAAACGTTGCTGCGCATCTGCATTACCGGCTATCGCTTTTTTTATAAGCTGATTTTCGTTTTTATAAAAAGGTATGATTTTCACAATCTTTAATGGTCTTCTATTGGTATAGACGCTGAACTTGGAAAGATAGTTGCCTAAGAAAAATTAAAAAATATAATTATCTTCTAAAGCACTGATTTCAATGTAGTTAAAACAAAAAAAATACTTTACTTCTATAGCCGAAGCATAAAGAACTTTACACATAACTTAAGTCAAAACGTTCTGAAACCATGACTGAATCGCTTTATTGGCTCATTTTTACAATCAGTAAAACTAAAATATCAGTTTACTTATCACGTTCCACTACGTAGTTGACCATGAGTTCCAAGGCGCTCCTATATTCAGACTCCGGATAGCTTTTTAAAAGGCCCAAGGCCTCATCCCTATAGGATAACATTTTGGCAACGGCATACTCCAAGCCGCCTTTATTCTTTACAAAGGAAATAACCTCCTTTACCCTAGTTTTGTCCTTGTTGTGGTTTTTAATGGAATTGATTACCCAACTTTTTTCCTTTTTGGAACAGTGGTTTAATACATAAATGAGGGGAAGTGTCATTTTTTGCTCCTTAATATCGATTCCTGTTGGTTTCCCTATACGTTGGTTCCCATAATCGAACAAATCATCCTTTATTTGAAAGGCCATACCACAAAGTTCCCCAAATTTTCGGAAGGTTTCCACATCATCAGTTTCCGGCTTTACGGAACAGGCCCCCAAGCCACAACAGGCAGCTATCAAGGTCGCGGTTTTCTGGCGGATGATATCATAGTACACCGCTTCGGTAATATCCAAGCGGCGTGCTTTTTCAATCTGCAAGAGCTCTCCCTCACTCATTTCACGCACAGCAACCGAAATAATACGTAGTAAATCAAAATCGCTATTATCAATAGAAAGCAGTAGCCCTTTTGATAATAAATAATCCCCAACAAGGACTGCAATCTTATTTTTCCACAACGCATTTATAGAAAAGAAGCCCCGTCGTTTATTACTTTCGTCCACCACATCATCATGGACTAATGTGGCTGTATGAATCAATTCGATTACCGCGGCACCACGATAGGTACGCTCGTTCACCGCACCATCATTTAAGAGCTTGGCTGTTAAGAATACAAACATAGGCCGCATTTGCTTGCCTTTTCTGTTAACAATATAATGAGTTATACGGTTGAGCAAGGCTACTTTTGAAGTCATGGATTCCCGAAACTTAGACTCGAAAAGTTCCATTTCTTTGGCAACCGGTTCCTTTATTTGCGCTACTATTTTCAGCCTATTTAAATTTAAATCAAAATTAACGAAAAGCGAGGATTAAACGGTATTCTCTAAGCGGTAATCAGTCTAAAAGATGGGGGATATCGAGGAAAGGCAGATTACAATCTATTGTCTTTCCAACCAAAAGAGTCTTCCAACCTTAACGGCAGGGCATCCCACTTAGTCTCATATAGTCATTTCTTACTTCCAGTATGAAAAATCCTGTGAACGCAGCAACCCTAAATATACACCTCCCTCAGTCCCTCCTTTTTTGAAGGAGAACTCATGCGTTAACTTACCCTTTCGTATCAAGTACTTTTCAGTTTTTTTCTAAATCAGGATAATCAACTATTGCTCTCCACTTTAAGACTTATTCGCCAATTGTCCACAAGCAGCATCGATATCCTTCCCTCTGGATCGCCTTACGGTAACTGTGATGCCGTTTTTCTCTAAAGTCTCCACATACATATCTATCGCAGCGTTAGAGGCTTGCTGAAACTCTCCGTCGTCTATGGGGTTGTATTCGATAAGATTTACTTTTGACGGAGCAAACCTGCAAAAATCGACAAGTGCATCTACATCCTTTTTCTTATCGTTGATGCCTTCCCAAACTACATACTCGTATGTAATCCGGCTTTTGGTTTTTTCGTACCAATATATCAACGATTCTCGTAAATCTGCCAGGGTAAACGTGGCATTAAAGGGCATAATCGAAGTACGTATCTCATCTATGGCCGAATGTAAAGATACGGCTAGTTTAAAACGGACTTCCTCATCTGCCATACGTTTTATTAGTTTAGGCACTCCCGATGTAGAAACAATAATACGTTTAGGAGACATGCCCAAACCCTCTGGCGAGGTGATCATATCTATGGCTTTAATTACATTTTTGTAATTCATGAGCGGTTCTCCCATGCCCATAAATACAATGTTACTCAAGGGCCTATCAAAATACAAACGGCTTTCATTATCTATTGCTACTACTTGATCATAGATTTCGTCAGGGTTCAGATTACGCATACGCTTTAAACGAGAGGTCGCACAGAACCTACAATCTAAACTACAACCTACTTGACTGGAAACACAAGCTGTAGTTCTAGTTTTCGTTGGAATCAAAACAGATTCTACAACGAGGTCGTCATGCAAGCGTACTGCATTTTTTATGGTACCATCCGAACTTCGCTGCATCAAATCCACTTTTATGTGATTGATTACAAAGTTGGCCTCCAACATATCGCGTGTGGTCTTGGAAAGATTGGTCATCACATCAAAGGAGTGTGCCCCTTTTTGCCACAGCCATTCATACACTTGATTGCCACGAAAAGGCTTGTCTCCCTGACCCGAAAAAAAGTCTCGGAGTTGCTCCTTGGTAAGTGCTCTAACATCTTTCTTTTTTATCTCCACAAGTACGCAATAAAAAACCCCTCTTGTATCAACTTAGGTATAAGAGGGATTTAGTTTTTAAAATTATATGGATTTCCGCGGTTACTGAAACAAGTTCAGCACAAGAACGGAAATGCAAATCAGTCTATTAAATAATCAACATGGCATCACCATAGGAGTAGAACTTATACTGCTCCAAAATAGCTTCCTTGTAACATTTCTTCATTAAATCATGACCCATAAATGCTGAAATCATCATCAATAAGGTAGATTTAGGTAAATGGAAATTGGTAATCATTGCATTAGCAATACTAAACTCGTAGGGCGGAAAAATAAACTTGTTCGTCCATCCCCCATAGGTATTCAAGGTGCCATTGGAAGAAACAGCACTTTCCAAACCTCTCATTGCCGTGGTTCCAATAGCACAAACTCTTCGCTTCTTTGTTTTGGCATTATTAACAATTTCAGTAGCTTTTTCATCAATGAACAACTCTTCGCTATCCATTTTGTGTTTGGACAAATCTTCTACTTCTACAGGATTAAAAGTACCCAATCCAACGTGTAGGGTCAATTCTGCAAAATCAATTCCTTTTATCTCTAAGCGCTTTAACAAATGTTTTGAAAAATGCATCCCGGCCGTTGGTGCTGCCACAGCACCTTCATGCTTGGCATAAATAGTCTGGTAACGCTCTGCATCCTCTGGCTCTACGGCTCTTTTTATATACTTTGGCAATGGAGTCTCTCCCAATTCTTTCAGCTTTCTTCTAAAATCTACATACGCACCATCATATAAGAAACGTAAGGTACGTCCTCTAGAGGTCGTATTATCTATAACCTCCGCTACCAAGGTTTCGTCCTCCCCAAAATAGAGCTTGTTACCAATACGAATTTTACGTGCCGGATCAACTAAAACATCCCACAAGCGTTGCTCTTCATTAAGTTCACGTAAAAGAAACACTTCGATACGCGCGCCAGTTTTTTCTTTATTTCCATAAAGTC
>JBLHNI010000118.1:0-9440 GCA_047650615.1 Maribacter sp. | reverse complement strand
CAAGGTTTCAAAAAGTAGTCCATAACGCAAGGAGATATCGCTTCCCCAAATATCTGATTGTGTATTCAAAAGTCCATGGTCTTGCTGCTCATAAAAAAGACCCATTTCTAGTTGAACTACGTTTTTCCCAACAGCATAGGCGCTTACGGAAAGTCCAGGGCGGTTAGAATTTATAACATCGGTATATTGTCCTGTTACGGATAGTGATGCCAGAAAAAGCAGTAACGAAAACCTTCCTGTAACTCTTTTGATGTAAGCGGGAATTCTCATGAATACGACTTTATAATTATTTTAATACTTTACAATCTAGTATTACAACGTGATAATTGTATTTTTGATATATAAGTATTTAATTAAATGACTTTTTTAAAAACAATTTTATTTATCCTTTTAGGATATTATCTGCTGAAACTGTTAGCAAAACTGTTTGTACCTAAAATCATCAATTACGCAGCAAAGAAAACCGAATCTCATTTTAAACAGGCGTTTGAAGGTTTTGAGCAACAGCAAAGACCACAAGAGGAGCAGGCTGGTGATGTTGTTATCAAAAAAAAAGCTACGAAACGCAAGATGGATAGTGAAAAAGTAGGCGAGTATATAGACTTTGAAGAAATAGACTAGTTATCTTTGAGTAACCAACGACCTCCTAGCAAATGAAGAAAGGATTAAGATTCTTTTTTACCCACTTTTTTGTAACCGTATTTTTTATCGCAGTTGCACTGGCTTATTTCCATCCTGTACTGCAGGGAAAAGCGATTTATCAGCACGATATTGCCCAATATACGGGTATGGCAAAGGAACAAAATGATTTCCGCAAGAAGAACGATGCCGAACCCTATTGGACTAATAGTGCATTTGGGGGAATGCCAACCTACCAGTTAGGTGCCAATTATCCCCATAATTATGTTAAACAATTAGATCGGTTAATACGGACATTACCTAGGCCGGCAGATTATTTATTTCTATACTTTTTAGGGTTTTATATACTACTGTGTTGTTTAAAAGTAAATTATAAACTAGCCGTAGTTGGAGCGCTAGCTTTTGGTTTTTCTACCTATTTAATTATTATTCTTGGCGCAGGACACAATGCCAAAGCACATGCTATGGGGTATCTACCCATGGTTTTAGGTGGAATTGTGCTGGTCTTTAGGAAAAAATACCTCTTGGGTTTTATACTTACGGCACTCGCCATGGCACTGGAAATTGTAGCCAACCATTACCAAATGACGTATTATTTTATGCTGTTGGTCTTGGTTTTAGGTATTGTGTACTTAATTGATGCTATAAAGAAGAAGGGGTTAAAGCACTATTTTACTTCTGTAGGGTTATTGTTATTCGCAGTAGGGCTTGGTATTGCGGTCAATGCAACAGGATTATTAGCTACTAAGGAATATGCAGATTGGAGTACAAGAGGCAAAAGTGAACTGACTATAAACCCTGATGGGTCCATAAAAGAAAACACAGGCGGATTAAGTAAGGAATACATAACCCAGTGGAGCTACGGTATTTCAGAATCCTTGAATTTATTTGTGCCCAGATTGTTCGGTGGTGCAAGTCAGGAAAATTTAGGGGAAGATTCCAAATCATTTAATTACTTGGTAGATAAGGGCTTGCCCAGGTCCAGCGCTTTGGATTTTGTTTCAGGTATCCCGCTTTATTGGGGAAAACAGCCTATAACCTCGGGTCCGGCTTATATTGGCGCAGTCGTATTCTTTTTGTTTATTCTAGGTCTTTTCTTGGTGCGTGGTAAGCATAAGTGGTGGTTGTTCTTTGGGTCGTTGTTTTCCTTGGTATTGTCTTGGGGAAAGAACTTTAGTATCCTTACTGATTTTATGATTGACTATTTTCCGCTCTATGATAAATTCAGAGCCGTGTCATCAATACAGATAGTATTGGAATTGTGTGTACCCATATTAGCCATTCTTGCTCTTAAGAACATAATATCTTCTAAGGTTGATGTGAAGGATAAATTTCGGGCTTTAAAAATAGCTGCCGGAGTTGTTCTTGGATTAGGCGCTTTATTATTTTTGTTTAAGGGAATGTTTGATTTTATAGGCTCTGCCGATGACCGCTTGCGTATGACAGGTTTAGAAGAATTACCAGAAATGCTGCGATTGGACAGAAAGGCAGTATATACGAGTGATTTGTTACGTTCTTTAGGTTATGTATTGGTTACGGCAGTTTTACTTTGGTTTTTTATAAAAGAAAAATTAAAGGCCAACTTGGTAATTATAGCTGTTGGGGCATTAATCGTATTCGACTTGGTAGGTGTAAACCTTAGGTATGTTAATGCCGATAGTTTTGTTTCGAAACGAAAAATGTTACAGCCGTTTCAAGCTACGGCAGCCGATAAAGAGATACTAAATGATGAGGGTGTTTTCCGTGTTTTTGACCAGACAGATGGTTTTAATTCTGCAAAAACAGCCTACTTCCATAGTAGCATCACGGGATATCATGCTGCCAAGCCCGCAGGAATGCAAGACTTGTTCGATTATCATGTATACAACGGAAACCTATCCGTCTTTAACATGCTTAATGTAAAATACGTGGTACGGCAAGATGAGGAAGGAAATAGCTTTCCTGTAGAAAATCCTAATGCGAATGGGAATGCGTGGTTCGTTAAGCAACTCAAACAAGTAAACTCTGCGGATGAAGAAATACGAGCCTTAGATAGCCTAAGGACGGGTAATACGGCAGTAGTGAATTCAACAGTATTCAAAAATATCAATCGGTTTGATTATCAGGTAGATTCTACGACTTCTATTTCACTTGTGGACTATACCCCGAATCATCTTACCTATGAATCACAGAACCCAAATACCGGAGTAGCCGTATTCTCAGAAATGTATTATGCAAATGGCTGGAATGCTTACATTGATGGTAAACCTCTAAATCATTTTAAGGTAAACTATGTGCTACGAGCTTTGAAGATTCCTGAAGGAAATCATACGGTAGAATTTAAGTTTGAGCCCAAAGTAGTGCAGCTAGGTAGCCAGATAAGTTTGGCAAGTACGATGCTATTGGGGCTTATTTTACTAGGAGGTATAGGCTTCTCTTTTTGGAAAGCTAGAAAGGAGGAAACCGATTAATGAAGAAGGTACTTGTTATCACGTACTACTGGCCACCTGCTGGCGGTCCTGGAGTGCAACGTTGGTTGAAGTTTGTAAAGTACCTTAGGGATTTTGATATTGAACCTGTAGTGTATGTACCCGAAAATCCACAATATCCCATGACGGACGCCTCGCTTCTAAGCGAAGTTCCAAACGATATCACCATGTATAAGCAGCCAATCTTTGAGCCGTATCGCTTTGCTAGTTTCCTTTCGAGGAATAAAACCAAGCGCATTAGTTCAGGAATCATTCAGGCAACAAATCAGTCGCTCACCGAGAAGTTACTCTTATGGATTCGCGGTAATCTCTTTATTCCGGATGCACGGAAATATTGGGTTAGACCATCTGTTGAATATCTACATGATATTTTACAAAAAGAAAAAATTGACAGTATTATTACAACAGGTCCTCCGCACAGCGTACATCTTATTGGTCACTTTTTAAAGCAGCACAACAAAATACAATGGATTGCCGATTTTAGAGATCCATGGACATCCATCGGGTATCATAAGAAATTAAAATTAACCTTCCTTGCTAAAAACAAGCATAAGGAGTTAGAGCAATTGGTATTGACTAGCGCCGATAAGCTCATAGTTACGAGTGAGACGACCAAGAAGGAGTTCCGAAAGATAAGTAGCAAGCCTATAAAAGTCATTACCAATGGCTATGATCAGGAAAAGCCAGAACAAATGGAATTGGATAAAAAGTTTACCATTTCCCATATAGGTTCCATGCTAAGTGGCAGAAATCCAGAGAACCTCTGGCAAGTACTAGTAGAATTAATACATGAGAACACAGCTTTCGAAGATGCATTTAGGCTGCAGTTTATTGGAGTTCTTAGCAAGGATATTCTGGGTCGTTTAAAAGCGTATGGTTTAGAAGGATATTTGGAGGTGATAGGTTATGTGAGTCATGATGAAGCGATTGCCTATCAACAAAAATCTCAAGTCTTGCTTTTAGCCGAAATCGACGCATCCGAAACCAAGGGAATCATTCCTGGGAAGTTGTTTGAATACATGGCATCTGGTAGGCCTATTTTAGGTGTTGGACCAAAAGATTGGGAAGTAGCAACTATGGTAGCACGCACCAAAACGGGTGCTATATTTGAATATACTTCGCATGCTGATCTTAAAAATGTACTTTTAAACTGGTTTCAGCAATATGAAAGACAAGATTTAAAAGTGTCTTCCATGCATGTTGAAAACTATAGTAGGCGTGAACTCACACGACAATTAGCGGAATACATCTAATGGGTATTGTATTAAAACAGTCTTTAAATAACACCATAGTTACTTACATCGGTTTTGCCATAGGTGCTGTAAATACTTTGTTTTTATATACGAATTTTATGCAAGCAGACCATTACGGTCTGGTGCAAGTAGTCCTATCCGTAGCTGCGGTTTTAATGCCTCTTCTTGCGTTTGGGGTACCTAATGCCTTGGTTAAGTTTTACAGCAGTTTTAGGTCGGATAAGGACCAGGAAGGTTTTCTAACCATGATGCTCCTACTACCTTTACTTTTAATACTACCTGTTGCACTGCTTAGTTATATTTGCAATGAAGCCATCGGAGCATTGCTATCCCGCAAGAATCCTATAGTACGGGATTATGTTTGGCATATCTTTTTAGCTGGTATGGCTATGGCCTATTTTGAAGTGTTTTATGCATGGGCGCGGATTCGTATGAAGTCCGTTTTTGGTAATTTTTTAAAAGAGGTTTTCTGTAGGTTGGGTCAATCCGTTTTATTGGTCTTGTTATATTTTGATTACATAGGGATTGAAGGTTTTATAAATGCTTTGATAGGCTTGTACCTATTGCGGATGCTCATCATGAAGTTGTACGCGTACAAGCTTAGAATGCCCAAAGTGCAGTTTTCCTTTCCTGATAATTGGTGGGATATCGTCAAATATAGTGCGCTTATTATCTTAGGGGGTTCTACCGCTATTGTGCTGATGGAGTTGGATAAGGTCATGCTTAATAATTTTTTGGAATTGAAAAATATCGCCTACTACTCGGTAGCGGGGTTCATTGCTTCTACTATAGCAGTACCATCAAGGGCGATGCACCAGATTACCTATCCGATGACTGCCGAGTATTTGAACAGAAATGATACGGTCTCGCTTAAACAATTATATCAGAAAAGTTCCTTAACCTTGTTTATCATTGCTGGGCTCTTGTTTTTGTTAATTATTCTGAACCTAGAAGATTTATACCAGCTTTTACCCCAAGAATATACAGGTGGCTTTATGATTGTATTTTGGATAGGGCTTGCCAAGGTATACGATGCGCTTTTGGGGAATAATAATTCCATCCTTTACAATTCTGATTACTATCGCTCCATTCTCTTTTTGGGCGTGTTACTGGCCGCGCTGGCCGTTGGGTTTAATTTTTGGTTGATTCCTGCGTACGGTATCAAAGGTGCTGCAATTGCTAGTTTTTCTGCATTTTTTATTTATAATTCCCTTAAATTATACTACGTAAAATCTAAGTTTTTTATTTCTCCCTTTACGTCGGAAACCCTTAAAGTACTCGCCTTATTGTTAATCGTTGGGGTACTATTTTACAGCTTTCAATTTGAATTTCATCCGATTATCAATATCCTTTTAAAAAGCTTTTTGATTACCGTAATGTATGTAGGCATACTTTACCGATTCAAAATTTCTGAAGATGTTTACGGTGTACTTTCCAAGTTTTTAAAGAAATAATCTGGAAATTATAGCCACCCATATCGCCAAGGAACAGATGAAACACCTTCGGTTGCAGGAATATGGTGTTGGTATTTTTGACCTAATCTCTACAAAATCGGCTTTAAAAAAAGCATTAAAAAAGGAATTGATTTTAGTGGATGGCATTATCGCTAATACGGCAACTTTTATTTCGGGAGGAGAGCGCATTGAATTAAAGAAATCCTTAGAAAAGAAGAGAACAAGACAGGTACGACTAGATGTACAAGTGCTATACGAAGACGACCATCTGGCTATTATCCAAAAACCAGCAGGTATAACTGTCAGTGGTAACCGATTTTTTACCCTTGCGAATGCTTTAGCACAAAACCTTAAAAAAAGTCCTGCTTTTGATGCGGTCAATCCCAAACCTGTTCATCGATTGGATTACCCTACTACCGGGGCCCTTCTGGTGGGGAAGACAAGTTTGGCGATTATTCATTTGAATACCTTGTTCGCAACAAAACAGATACAGAAAGTCTATTATGCAGTTACCATGGGGGTTATGAAAAAGAACGGTAGGGTAGTGGTTCCGATAGATGGTAAGGAGTCTATGTCTGACTACGAAGTAGAACAAACGATAGTTTCTGAGCGTTTTGGGTATTTAAACCTGGTAAAACTGCTGCCAAAAACTGGAAGAAGGCATCAGCTACGAAAACATTTAGCTTCGATAGGGAATCCAATCCTAGGAGATGTGGACTATATAAAAGAAGGTTTAGTATTAAAAGGAAAGGGACTTTACTTACATGCCTATTCTCTCCAATTTATGCATCCTATAATAAAAACTAATGTATATGTGCAGAGCGAGTTGCCCAAAAAATTTCTAAAGTTGTTTCCTGCCATTTAGCACTCTGATATTTTAGTGTGGGTTTTACCGATAATTTAATAGAAACAATAAAGACGCTTGGGTAAGTGGAATCCTAAGATTTGTCTAAAAGCTATCGCCTTTACTAGGGAGAGGACTAGGGAGTAAACAAAAAAAGCCCCGTAATGGATTTATCCATTACGGGGCTAAACAACTAACCAACCTAAAAACTACCTTTGGTTCCCTAAACTTGTTTCAGGGTCTATATATTACTGTCTTCTGCTATTACTACTTTTCCTTGTTGTAGCAGACCTAGAGGAGCTTCTAGCAGGAGCTTTCTTTACCGTTCTTGAGCTGGTACTTCTACTCGCAGTACTTCTAGTCCTTGTCGGAGCTTTACTCACTGTACTATTAGTAGCACTTCTTTGTGTTCTAGCTTGACTGCTTCGCGTGTTCGTGCTTCTTGCTGCCGGCTTTTTATACGTAGTGCTAGTTCTAGAAACTGTTCTACTTCTTGGAGTTTTAATAACCTCTCTTTTGTTTACAGTCCGCCCTTGATTGCCTCTTACTGCATTATTATTCCCGCGCTTTACTGTCGTCGAACTTCGTGTTTCGGATGTGGTTCTGTTTGCCACGCCATTGTTTCTATTGGTACGACTCGTATTATTAGACGCTATGGTTCTATTGTTACGCAATCTGTTAGTACGTTTTGCTACGGTATTATTACTTCTGTTTCCATTGCTTCTTTTCGCAACGTTTCTATTAGCTCTTTGCGCATTGTTCCTAACAGCTACGCGTCTGTCATTTCTGTACATTGTAGCTCTTTCACGTCTTACGCTATGGTATCTATGTTCCCTACCAACTTGGGCATATGCTCTTCTAAAGTTGTTGCTATAAGGCCTGTACCATGTATATCTAACGGGGTTATAAAACCTTCTATATGGTGTATTCCATACGTTAAAGAAACCTATCGCCGGTCTGGCGAACCATCTGTGAAATGGACGGTAGATGTAGCGTCTATTATGTATATTGATAAAACCATTATAGTGACTAAAAGCACCTTGGTTATAAAAGATATTCATACCACCGATTCTGTTTACAAAACCGTTGTTAAAGTTCAGATTAACAGCACCTATCTGGTTTACACGACCGTAAAAATCATAGAAGACAGGAACGTTTTCGACTTGGACTACTGCTCCGAAATCATCGAACTGTACAAAAGGGTTATAATCGAATCCTGAATTGAAGGTTACCCCTACGTTTCCTATTTGGGCGCCAGCACCTATATTTAATCTGTTATCTACATAAAAATCAAATTCACCATCAGGGTATACTGAGAAGGTTACTCCATTTTCAACAAAGATAAATGAGTTTACAGGGTTAAGGTTGACGTTAGCAACCTTATTCTCAGCTGTTGCGGCTTTGGCCATTGCTGTTCCAAAAAGTACCGCTGCAATAATAAGTACGAACTTTTTCATAATATAAGGTTTAAAGACCTGCCACTTAGCAGGTGTATTATGGAAGTAACTATTTACGTTCCGATTAGCTTATTGCAAACGGCGTGCCAAAAAGCAGAACAGGTATTTACAATGCTGACAATCAATGTATTAAAGTAACTAAATTATGTGTTTTCGTGTAGGTTCCTAATATTTTTGCTAGAATAGCACACCTGATTTGTATTATTTAACAGGATATTCGTCGCCTTCTCCCCATTCCGACCAAGCCCCATCATAAAGGAAAAGCTCATTCTCTAGCACCAAATTGGCTGCAAAAAGAAGAATACATGCAGTAATACCCGAACCGCAAGAAAACACCAGTGGATAATCACCTACAAACGCATCTTTAAAAGTAGTTTTCAGTTCTTGTTTCGGGAGAAATTTACCGTCTTTTAAGAGTTTTGTAAAGGGCATATTTATGGACTTTGGGATATGTCCTCTTTTTAAATGTGTTCTTGGTTCTGGAACTTTGCCCAAAAATCGATCTTCACTTCTAGCATCGATAACAAGATGTTTTCCTGAACGGATATTATCAAGTATTGCTGACGCATTTTTTAAACGCGTTGGGTTAAAATTAGATTTAAAATTACCTAAAGGATAGTTTTGTGCGTATGCTAAAGTGCAACTTCCTCCATGTTTTATCCATTCTGGAAGTCCGCCATCCAAAATTGCTACCGCAGCATGTCCCATGGTTTTGAAGAGAAACCAAGCCCTAGGACTGGAGTAGATTCCCTTTGTATCATAAATAATAATAATGGAATTTGCATTGACACCTAAATTTTTACAGGCTACTTCAAATTGTTTAGGAGAAGGCATGGTGTTAGGTAAATTGGCTTCCACATCTGAAAATGTATTTTTCAAATCCATAAACCGAGCACCGTTAATATTGGCCTGCGTAGCGGTTTTAGAGTTCTCGGTTACTACAGGAATGCTAGCGTCTAAAACCACCATATTTGGGTTATTGATGTTCTCTTTTAACCACGAAACTGATACCAACTGTTTTTCCATTATAATTTTTCCTTCAAATACTTTGCTGTAAAAGATATTGTACTCTTCGCTACTTTTTCCGGCGTTCCTTCTGCGAGAAGCTGGCCTCCGTTTTCACCTCCGCCGGGGCCTAGGTCAATAATGTAATCTGCACATTTTATAAGTTCTACGTTGTGCTCAATAACTACGATGCTATGTCCTTTTTTGATGAGTGCAGTGAACGACTTTAATAGTTTTTGAATATCGTGAAAATGGAGTCCGGTAGTCGGCTCATCAAAAATGAATAGCGCTTTGTCCTTTGTTGTTCCTTTTACCAAGAA
>JBLHNI010000117.1:0-9488 GCA_047650615.1 Maribacter sp. | reverse complement strand
GAAGGATTGGTTAGCAAACAACCAGGTAGTATAAAACTACCTAGAAGGAACTTAGAGATTGCTACGATAAGCGCCCATTTGGATGATTTTGATTTTGATTTAGACATAGCGGTAAGCGGGTTTAGCTTCAAAGTGCCTGGTCAACCTACGATTAGCGTACAAGGAAGCAAGCTAGATTCAAGAGCTAAATCAGCACTTAAAAGAGCTAAAAGAGGAGATATTGTGCAGATATTCGATATCAACGCATACATCACCAATAATAAGAGTTACAGACTTAAAAAAGTGTCTCCGGTAGTTGTGGAGATAGCAAACTAGTAAGAATAAATGATTCCGGGTAGCGCTTTTAGTTACCCGGTTATTTTAAAGTAAAACAAACATGAATTGGAAAAATGTTTTTTTAATGGGAGTTTTGGTAGTATTACCGGCATCCATGATGGCACAAGCTAATATTTTGAACGCCAAAAAACCACAGGAAGTCGGGGTGCGGACACAAGCTCAGAAAGATGTGGACAATGACGCTCCTTTGAAATATGGCTATGTGGATGATAGGGATATCCTCTGGTCCAAAACGCTATGGGAAACCATAGATTTGGATGAAAGGGTAAACTTTCCTATGTATTATCCAACAGATACCATTGATATAGGTTCTGATAGAAGGTCTTTATATCACGTCTTAATGAAGAACGTTAAGAATGGTAAATTGGACGCTTATGCCGATTCTTACTTTACCGAAAAGAGGAATTTTGCAGATTTATCTGCCTCCTTACAAAAAACAGATACTTTGGATTATGGATACGAGCAAATTAATGCTGGAGAACAAGTTTCCGAGGAATTTATTATGCGAAGAGAAATATCTGCCGCGCAGATTGAAGAATACCATATTAAAGGAATGTGGTATTTTGATAAAAGACAAGGAGAATTGAAATACCGCCTTTTAGGTATTGCTCCTGTTGCACCGGATGTGAATTTCATGGATCAAGATAATCCTGATATGGTACCATTGTTCTGGATATGGTATCCGGATGCTCGTGAGGTATTGCACGAAGCCAAGGTCTTTAACCAAAGTAATTCTGCACAACCCATTTCTTTTGATATGTTGTTGAATGCAAGAAGGTTTAATGCTGTAATCTACAAAGAAGATAACGTGCATGGCGACCGGAAGGTTAGTGATTACATTGCAGATAACGCACTCTTCCAGTTATTGGAAGCCAAACGCATCAAAGAGGTTATTCGCGATAGAGAACAAGATATGTGGTCTTATTAAACCAAATTTATATTCCAATTCAATAGTATAAAGCGCTCCGACATTTGTCGGAGCGCTTTTTTTATATCTCGTAATCAATTTCTATTTATAATCGGCGCAATTGGGTAAGGTGTATAAAACCAGTATGGTTTGAGGAGCCTGATGCCGTTTGACTTCAATCAAAAATTTTAAGCTAGGAGCAGTTCTTAGGTATTTGATTTATTTTTTGAGGCTTGTAAAAAGACATAAATACAATTAGTTCAAAAGTCTTTTGTTCTATACTTTATAGCGGAGTGGTCTTAGGTCATTTTGCTTAAGAGCTGTACGTAAAAATTTTAGGACATAGGTTCATCAATTTCCTACCTTTGCAGGATGTTAGATTATATTGTGGTAGGCTTAGGTCTTGCTGGAACTGCTTTTTGCGAAACCCTTAGAAAGCATAATAAACGTTTTGTAGTATTCAACGATAGTTCGCAAGGAGCCTCTATGGTAGCAGGTGGACTCTCCAATCCTGTTATCCTAAAACGCTTTACAATGGCTTGGCAGGCTAGTACGCTTATTCCGGTAGCGAACTCTTTCTATCACGAATTAGAGCATACCTTAGGGAAAAAGTTGATTTCTGGTCTGCCTGTGTATAGGAGGTTCGCTTCTGTAGCCGAACAGAACCTTTGGTTTGAGGCAGCTGATAAACAAGAATTAAAGAACTACTTGTCGCCCACACTAGTGCGTAATAGCAACAAGGGGTTGATTGCTCCCTACGATTTTGGGAATGTATTACATGCAAGTAGACTGGATACCGCGCTAACACTTAAGAGCTATACTACCTTTTTGGAACGGGAAGGACTATTGGTTTCAGATTCCTTTGACCATGCTCTTTTGGAACAAAATAGCTCACATGTAACATATGATTCCATGACCGCAAAACAAATTGTTTTTACAGAGGGTTTCGGATTACGGGAGAATCCGTTTTTTAATTATTTGCCTATGCAGGGTTCCAAAGGGGAATATCTGATTATTAAATGCCCAACACTAAAGGAAAAGAATGCCATAAAATCTTCAATCTTTGTTATCCCCTTAGGTAATGACCTATACAAGATAGGTGCAAATTATGATTGCGACACATCTAATAATCTTCCAACAGACGATACGAAAATAGAGTTGATTAAAAAGCTAAATGCCTTGTTGGATTGCCCATATGAAGTAGTGGGCCATCAGGCGGGTATACGACCAACGGTAAAAGACAGAAAACCCTTGGTAGGCCAGCATCCGGAATATGACAGACTGTTTGTGCTTAACGGTTTTGGTTCCCACGGCATCATGATAGGGCCTTGGGCTGCCGACCAGTTGTTTTTATCTATAGAAAAAGGAAACAAGTTAAACCTAGAGATAGATATCAAAAGATATGTTTCGGATTATAGGAAGGTTTAGGTATTCTGCTCAGCAAAATTAGGATTATACTTAATAAATAGGTTGATCCAAATATTTCTAGATATCCTCATAATGATAGGCATAAAAAGGATTAATGTTCCTATAATAGCTATAAAGGTATTTAGTAACGTTGTACCCATGATTAATTTTGCGATGACAAAGGCTGCTACGGCAAATGCGATTCCTAATCCGTAACTCACATACATGGCTCCATAAAAGAAGGAAGGCTCTATTTTATATTTAAGGTCGCAGGTACTGCAACGTTCTTGCATTTTGTAGATTTTCCCCAAATGATATGGGTTTTTATCCAAATACATACCTTCTTCATGACATCTGGGACAAGTTCCTGTTAAAATACTGTAGAATTTGTTTCCTTTTTTTAACATTTGCACAACTTTGTATAAAGGTACAGATTTACACCTCAATTTATAGTTAGAGCAATTGTAAAAATCGATTGGTGAATTGTTGATTTGAATTGATTAGTAGTAAAGAATTACTTTTAAATATAACTGAGCTATTAGGGTTCATGCCCAAATAAAACGCATAAAAGAAAAAACTAAATGCTTAACATACACAACCTCTCCGTTTCGTTTGGTGGGGAATTTTTGTTTGAAGAAATATCATTTCGCCTAAATTCTGGTAATAGGGTAGGACTTGTAGGAAAGAACGGTGCAGGTAAATCTACCTTGTTGAAACTACTTTCCAAAGATATGCCTTTGGACAAGGGGACCATTGCCGTTGAAAAGGATATAAAAATCGGCTTTTTGCGACAGGATATAGATTTTGTGCAAGGAAGAAGCGTCTTGGACGAGGCTTATCAGGCCTTTGAGGAAATCAAGAAATTGGAAGGGAAGATAGATGAGATAAACCATCAACTAGCAGAACGAACAGATTACGAAAGTGAAGGATATAATCAGTTGATTATTGATTTGAGTGATACAAGCCACCATTACGAAATACTAGGGGGTTACAATTACCAAGGCGAGACCGAGAAGATTTTACAAGGATTAGGGTTCAACCGAGAAGATTTTGATAAAAAGACGGAAACCTTTTCCGGTGGCTGGCGTATGCGAATAGAGCTTGCCAAATTACTTTTACAAAGTAATGATGTATTGTTGTTGGATGAGCCTACGAACCACTTAGATATTGAATCTATTATTTGGTTTGAGCAATTCTTGAACAATTATACAGGAGCTGTAGTAATCGTTTCACACGATAAAATGTTCCTGGATAATGTTACGAACCGCACTATTGAGATATCTCTAGGACGTATTTATGATTACAATAAGCCCTATACGCAATACCTCGTTTTGAGGAATGAAATAAAGCAGCAGCAGCTAAGTGCCCAAAAAAATCAGGAAAAGGAAATTCAACAGGCAGAGCGTTTAATAGAAAAATTTAGAGCAAAATCTACGAAAGCTTCCATGGCGCAATCCCTTATTAAAAAATTGGATAAGATAGAACGTATAGAAGTAGACGAAGACGATAATAGTGTCATGAACCTCAGATTCCCTATTTCCGTTACACCAGGGAAAGTGGTTGTGGAAATAGAGGAGCTTTCCAAGAATTATGGTTCAAAGGAAGTACTGAACAATATAAACCTCCTCATAGAGCGTGATAGTAAAACAGCGTTTGTGGGGCAGAACGGACAAGGAAAATCGACCTTAGCCAAGATTATTGTGGGAGAATTGGAGCATGAAGGTTATTTGAAATTAGGGCATAATGTTCAAATAGGATATTTTGCACAGAACCAAGCGGAATACTTAGATGGTAGTAAAACTGTTTTAGATACCATGATAGATTCTGCTAATGAAACCAACCGGAGCAAGGTTAGGGATATTTTGGGGTCGTTTCTGTTTCGTGGTGAGGATGTAGAGAAATACGTAAAAGTCCTTTCAGGAGGGGAGCGTAATCGATTGGCACTGGCTAAGATGTTATTGCAGCCTTTTAATGTATTGGTAATGGATGAACCTACGAACCACTTGGATATTAAGTCTAAAAATGTATTAAAACAGGCTTGTAGAAGTTTTGAGGGCACACTTATACTTGTGTCTCACGATCGTGATTTTTTACAGGGATTAACGAATAAGGTATATGAATTTAAGAATCAGGTCATAAAGGAATATCTTGGCGATGTAGATTTTTATTTGCAGCAGCGAAAAGCAGAGAATTTTAGGGCGATAGAAAAAAAGCAGGAAAAACGCGAGGAAAAAAAAGTGGAAAAGAAAAACACATCCTTTCAAGATCAAAAAAAAGTGAAAAGCCTTAAAAACCAATTAAGTACAGTCGAAAGTAAAATTTCTAGCTTAGAAAAGGAGATAAAAATAATAGACCATGACTTGCTAATGGACTACGATGGGACTATTGCAATGCCCAATTTCTTTGATGGCTATCAAGCTAAAAAAGACACCCTCGAGCAACTTATGGAGAATTGGGAACGGCTTTCTACGGAGATAGATACCACAGTTTAGAACGTTTTCATAACGTAAAATTAGCGTTTCACAACAAAGGCTACCCTTTGAACGATAAAGTTTGACAATTTGCCGTTATAAGCATTAATTTGTAGGATAATTCCTAACTTTTATAAAAAGAAAGACTAATCTTGATAAACTTAAAATGCATGAAAAAACTATATTCTTTATTGTTTCTAACAGTACTAATAGTTCATGTAGCTAGTGCAGAGGTCTCCAAAAAAGAGAAACAAGCCTTGCTGGAATTCCACCATAGTACCAATGGTAATCATTGGGTTAAAAAATGGGATTTAAAAGCTCCTGTTAGTAACTGGTACGGGGTACAAATAGTAAATAACCAAGTGGTTGGAATAGAATTGTTCCATAATAATTTGATGGGCCTTATTCCTGAAGAAATAGGGGATTTAGAGCATTTAATAAGCTTAAATCTTGCATTTAATGCTATAACGGGTGAGTTACCAAAAAGTTTAGTGAAACTTACGAGGTTAAGAGTGTTGAAATTGGAAATGAATAGGATTAAAGGGGAAATACCTTCAGATATTGGAGCAATGATAAGTCTAGTAGAGATTTCTGCCTTCAATAATTTTTTGTCTGGAAGTATACCTGAGAGTATCGGGACCATTAAAAATTTAAAAGTACTAAATCTTTCCAGTAACAGTTTGAAGGGAGACATACCAAGTTCGCTTGGATTATTAGATAAATTGGAAACTTTGGGACTTTTTGAAAACACATTGCAAGGAGCCATTCCGGCAGCTATGGGTAACCTCAAAAACCTTAAAGAACTGGTGTTAGCCAATAATAATTTGGATGGGGAAATACCTACTGAATTTGGTCAATTGGCTAGTTTGGAAGTATTTCAAATTCAAAATAATAAATTCTCCTCTTTTAAGAATTTGGAAATGATGGATAAAAAACAGTTTTTAGTGTTCGATTATGATCGAGAAGATAGAAATATACAATTTAAGGATATCAACTTAAATAAGTCTAGAATGGCAGACACTAAGTTTGAAGATATTGATGACTAAGTTTAATTTACATTTTTTAGTTAGTTTGGTTAAAAAGGAGATTTTATTCACATCGCCTTTTTTTTATGTACTTAAAAGAGCAGTGAAATATCATAAACAGTTTATTTATACGTTATGGTTTGGTAAATCCTTGACTCCTTTAGAAAGTTAACAAAACGATTTACAAATGGGGTAGTACAAATCTTATCTATATTAAAGGTATTTACTATGAATAAAATTCTAAAGATTACGACAATCATTTTGGTCCTTTTTGCTTCTATTGTGCTTAATGCTCAAATAACAAAGGAGGAAAAACAGATACTTAAGGAGTTCTACGAAGCCACTAACGGTTCTGAATGGACTCATAAATGGAATTTTGACAAAAAAGTAGGGACTTGGCACGGGGTTGTTGTGGAGAACAACCATGTTGTTGAGATTAATCTTCATCACAATGGACTTGAAGGAACTATTCCAAGTTCAATGGGAAATCTTAGCCACTTAAAGGTTTTGAATTTAGCGTTCAATAAGTTAACCGGTCCAATTCCAATTTCATTGGTACAGTTGCATTATTTGGAGAAGTTGAAATTAGAAATGAATAGCTTGTCAGGAATCCTACCAAGCAGTTTTAAAAAGGCAAAAAATCTAAGAGAGCTAACTCTCTTTAATAATTTACTGGAAGGGACGATTCCAGAAGGAATAGGAGAGGCAAGCCAATTAAAAATATTAAATTTATCAAGTAATTATTTTGATGGTGCATTGCCAAAGGCTATTGCTGCACTAACTGAGCTAGAAAGTTTAGAGCTGTTTGGAAATAAGTTAAGCGGAACTATTACCGCTGATATAGGTAATTTAAAAAATTTAAAGGAACTAGTTCTGTCTTACAATAGGTTTGTAGGGAATCTTCCGGAAAGCACTGCCAGTTTATCCCAATTGAGATTGGTTCAGTTACAGGGGAACAATTTTGGTTCTATAAGGGCATTGACTAACCTAAACTCTAAGGGCGTGGCAACATTTGATAGTGACGATGAGTTTTTAAACATAAGGTTTCGTACTAACATACTATTACGAACACAAATCGCCAATGCCAAGTTTGAGGATGCAGAGGACTAAGAGTTTTAAAAGGTAATTTAGATAGAAGTAAAGAGCTCCATTAAGGGCTCTTTATTGTTTACGGTAAGGTCAATAATGAGAAAACCTTTTATGATTATTTTAACATTAGTTGCATATGCAACTAATTTATTTTTTGTAGTTTCGCCGCGTGCAAAAAACAAATGTTCGAATAGATTTTGAAAATTCCATAGGCCCTTGGTTGGGGAGGACTGTAAAACTTGTTGATTATCATTTGCAAGAGGCCTTGGACTTGCACGGCATAGATCTTACCAAAGAGCAGATGATAGTTCTTAAAACGTTGAACGAACAGGACGGAATCAATCAAAATGAACTTGCTTGCTTAACATTTAGGGACAAATCTTCCTTAGCACGTTTACTTTCCAAAATGGAAGGTAAAAATTATATCATGCGAGTGCAGAGCGAAGAGGATAAGCGCAACAATGAGGTTTTTATTACTTCAGAAGGAGCAAAGGTATTCGATAGGGCAAGGCCGGTTATTCAAGAAATAATAGATATTATGGAACACGGAATAAATGTGGAAAATAAAACCATGATGATAGAGAACCTAAAAAAAATCCAAAATAATTTCAAAACAAAATTAGAATTAAAATAAGCATCCAAGTATGAGAAAGATTATTTTATCCCTCCTAGGGATCCTTTTGATTATAGGGTCATTTTTTATGGCGAAAGGGATTGTAGATAGTAAAAAGAGCTTTAGACCCAAGGCAGGAAAAGTGGTCAAGACCGTTTTTACGGAGGTAGTGCAGAACGGCACTGTGCCCATTATTGTTGCTGCTAATGGGAATTTAAATGCCAAGCAAAGGGTAGAACTCTTTGCGGAGGTACAAGGGGTTTTTAAAACAGGCAGTAAACTTTTTAAGGAAGGGCAGGCATACAAGGCTGGTGAAACCGTCATAAGCATAGATGCCTCCGAATATGCTGCAAGTGTACGCTCAGCAAAAAGTAACCTCTTTAATCTACTAACCTCAGTAATGCCTGATTTGCGACTTGATTATCCTGAGGTTTTTCCAAAGTGGCAAACATACCTTGCCGAGTTTGATATGTCCAAAAGTACACCGCCGTTGCCAGAGATGACTTTAGAAAACGAGCGTTTCTTTATTTCCGGTCGAGGGATTCTTACGAGCTATTACACAGTTAAGAATTTGGAACAACGACTCACCAAGTATAGAATCGCAGCACCCTTCACTGGTGTTTTGACCGAAGTTTCTGTTACAGAGGGCACATTAATTAGGTCAGGACAAAAATTGGGGGAATTTATAAATCCTGGTATTTATGAGCTAGAGGTGGCGGTGAGCAAAACCTACTCGGATTTGTTGAAAGTTGGTGAGTCCGTAGCCCTAACTACCTTGAATGATACTAAAATTTATAATGGAACAGTGTCCAGAATAAATGGAAGGGTGGACCAAGCTACACAAACGATTAAGGCTTTTATCGAAGTTAGTGACAAGAACTTAAAAGAAGGTATGTATTTAGAGGCAAGACTCGATGCAAAGAATGAAGAGAATGCTATTGAGGTTGATCGTAACCTGTTACTTGAAGGCAACAAGATCTTTGTGGTGCGTGATTCTGTTCTGGAGGTTATTAATGTAAACCCAGTCTATTTTTCCGATAAGCAGGTTGTTTTGAAAGACGTTCCAAACGGCACCACGATCATGTCTAAGCCACTGATTGGTGCGTATACGGGAATGGCTGTTAAAATATATAAGAATCAACAGGAAAATACAAAAGGGTAATGCGAAAGTTAATAGAATACTTTATACGCTACCATGTTGCCGTTAACGTAATTATTATTGCGTTCGCCATCTTTGGTATTGTAGGTGCTAAGTCTTTAAAATCATCTTTTTTTCCGCTTACGGATTCCAAAAATATATCTGTAAGTATAGCCTATCCAGGTGCTTCTCCGCAAGAGGTAGAGGAAGGCATCGTATTAAAGATAGAAGATAACCTAAAGGGTCTGGAAGGCGTAGATAGAGTCACCTCTACATCTCGTGAAAATAGCGGTAGCATTAATGTAGAAATAGAGAAGGGAAGGGATATTGACTTTATGCTTTTAGAGGTAAAGAATGCTGTAGATCGCGTTCCAACCTTTCCTACGGGAATGGAGCCTTTGATTGTTTCTAAGCTCGAGTCTGTAAGACAGACCATTAGCTTTGCTATAAGTGGTGAGGATATTCCATTGGCTACGCTAAAAAGTGTGGGACGACAGATAGA
>JBLHNI010000116.1:0-9491 GCA_047650615.1 Maribacter sp. | reverse complement strand
TGGTATAAATAGCCTTCTCAAATGCGTCCCAGTGCTCAGGCTTCATTCGTTCCGGGGTAAAAAGACAAATTCCCGTTGCTCCATTCTCCATAGAAGCTTTTATTGCTGTGCCTATTTCTGAAGGTAATAGCCCATGGTTTTCAGGATCATTTTCTTTGGATTTATTTTTAGGATTAGGACATATAAATAATCCACTATAAATTGGTTTTAGCCCATTCACAGCTGCCACTTCTTCCTTAACAACCTCCCCTACCCATTCAGGACCTTTTAAATAGAAATCATTATAATTCATAGGATACACAGCATCCAAGTCCCATTTGTTCCATTCTTGACGGACCATTTTTTTTGCCATGGAAGGTCCAGGGAAAACAGCAGCATTAATGGTTTTATCCTGTTCATGCACCACGTTGGCCAAACGCCCTACCATAGTAGTAATCAAATCATACCGAAATTGTTTCCATTCCTGAACCGCTGAAGCATCCGCTACATTATTAATATCAATCCCAGTTTGCTCCTCAAAATCAGAAGTACATTTATCACAATAGCAATAATCGTATTCTGGGTATTCCTTGTCCATGACAAGTCCGTACTTATCCCATAAGCCTTCGGCCAAAATCACATCAGGAAAACGGATATAATCCAAATGGATGCCATCTATTTCAGGAACCGCAGCAACCGAACTATATAAATTAGACAGAAAATCGTAGGTTCCTTCCTTACTTGGACACAGAAAAGTATAATACGGAACGTAGGCAGGTTTTTCCAATGCCGATTCTCCCTTACGGTTATGGGCGTATAGGTCTACAGAAATTTTCGGATTCTTTCCTTGAACCATTGTAGGTATCCAAGCATGGAACTCCATCCCTGCCGTTTTAACCAAAGCCCCTACTCTTTTGTAGGTCTCCGAATCATGTCCGCCATTATATAGGAGACCGTCTATTCCTTTTTCCTTATACTCCAGAAACCGTTCGGATAGCTCTTGATCGCTTGCGTCCCCGGGACCGCCTGTCCAGGCATACACAGGAATTTTAGCTACTTTTTTATTTTTCTGCTCACCACAAGAAATAATGGTTATTAGCACCAAACTCAGTAATATGACTTTTTTCATTTGTATCGATTTTCAAGTTGCACTATGAAATTACATAAAAATTAAAAAAACCCATCCCTTCTTAGCTGTACGACATGGCTATTGATATCAATGACATTAGCCTTTCAAAAATAAACTGAGCCTAATTATTACCGTATTATTATGGATCTCCATTAGTAAGATTTATGTGCCCCATTAGGGTTTTTAAAAAATATTACACATTTAATTATGAATCTCGTTTTAAATATTGCCGTTCTTTCCCTATTTTGCAATGACCTAAAAGAAACTCAATATGCAAAAAGTTACCCGCCTTTTCGATTTTCCGTATTATCAGTTGGAGAATTACAACTTGGAAAAAGCTCTGGTGAGCAAAAAAGATGGTAAATGGATAGCCACTTCTACACGGGAATATATAGACAAAGCCAATGCACTAAGCCGTGGACTTTTACGATTAGGGGTTAAAGCAAATGACAAAATTGCCATTATTTCCATGACCAACAGAACGGAATGGAACATTTGCGATATAGGTATTCTACAAACAGGTGCACAAAACGTACCCATATATCCGACCATCTCGGAGGATGATTATGAATATGTTTTGAACCATTCCGAAGCTAGCTATTGCTTTGTATCCTGTTCAGAAGTGCTAGAGAAAGTACTAGCGATAGCCTCAAAATTGAAAAATATAAAAGAGGTGTTCTCTTTTGATGACTTGGGCAACTGCAAGAGCTGGACCACTGTATTGGATAAAGGAGCAGATGAAAGTAATCAAAAGGAAGTAGAAGCTAGAAAAGCAGCAGTACAACCTGGAGATTTAGCTACCTTAATTTATACCTCTGGAACCACCGGACGACCAAAGGGCGTAATGCTTTCTCACGATAATATTGTATCTAACGTAATTGCGAGTAAAGAACGAGTCCCTTTTGAACCCGGAGCAAGCGCATTAAGCTTCCTCCCTGTTTGCCATATCTTTGAACGCATGATTCTTTATCTATACCAATATTGCGGCATCAATATTTATTTTGCAGAGAGCTTGGAAAAAATTAGTGAGAACCTAAAAGAAGTGAAGCCCAATGTGATGACCGTTGTACCAAGGCTTTTAGAAAAAGTGTACGACTCTATTATTACAAAAGGCACTGCACTAACCGGCATCAAGAAAAATCTCTTTTTCTGGGCTGTGGACCTCGGTCTAAAGTTTGAACCTTACGGGCAGAACGGATGGTGGTATGAAAAGAAATTGGCGCTGGCACGTAAGTTAATTTTTAGCAAGTGGAAAGAAGGCTTAGGTGGGAATTTGGATACCATGGTTTGTGGAAGTGCAGCCTTACAGCAACGTTTAGGTCGTATTTTTGGTGCTGCAAATATTCCAGTTATGGAAGGTTACGGTCTTACGGAAACGTCTCCTGTAATCTCTGTAAATCAAGTGGAGCTTGGCGGATGGCGTATTGGATGTGTTGGTAGGGTAATAAATGATGTAAAAATCAAAATTGCTAGTGATGGCGAAATTCTTTGCAAAGGCCCCAATATAATGCTGGGCTATTACAAAGACCCCGTAAAAACAGCAGAAGTATTAAAAGACGGTTATTTTCATACAGGCGATATAGGAATAATAGACGCTGACGGATTCTTAAAGATTACGGATCGTAAAAAAGAGATGTTCAAAACATCGGGTGGCAAATATGTGGCTCCTCAATTATTAGAAAATCGCTTTAAGCAATCCAGATTTATAGAACAGATTATGGTCGTAGGTGAAGGTGAGAAGATGCCAGCAGCTTTGATACAACCAAATTTTGAGTTTTTATATGCTTGGGCTGAACGTCATCATATTACCGTAAGTGAAAATTCAGATATCGTACTTAATGAAAAAGTATTGGCCCGTTTTCAGGAAGAAGTAGAACTGGCAAATGCCGATTTTGCGAAATGGGAAAAAGTAAAGCAGTTTAAGCTAACACCGGATGTGTGGACCATTGATGACGGACACCTTACTCCTACTATGAAATTGCGGCGTAAGATTGTAAAAGAGAAATATATGGCCTTGTACAATGATATTTATGGGCATGGTAAAGGATATTAATTCTAAGAGGCAGTACCAAGTAAATTAGAGATTACAAAGCAGAACCGTTTTAGATGCTACTGTATTTTTGTTAGTTGGTGACCACTAGCACGGACTTTAGGTTTTAAAGAACCAAAAGCGTTTAAAATTTCGTTGCTGGTATTCCTCTTCTTTTCAATTCTTTATTGAAGTTGGAAGTACATTGACTAACGAAAACAAAAAAGGTTGATTATTTTCTAAATAGATTTACAAATTAATACAAACATTTTGTACATATTAAATAATGCAACAATGTTTAAAGTTTAATGCCTTTTTAAAGAATCTAGTGTTAGGTCAATTTTAATCACTAGGCGTTAGCGTAACTTGTCTCCTTTCGAAATAAAACTGCTTTTTAATGGTAACTCGTTTATCTAAGAACACTATCAACCATATAATCGTAAAATGAAGTACTGGCTCGTTCTGATAACAATACTAATAGCTCTAAGTTCTTGCTCCAAAACAGAACCTATTTTGAAAATTGGACTAGTGGCAGACCCTCAATATGCCGATAAACCAACCAAAGGGAAAAGATACTATAGCGAATCCTTATTGAAACTGGAAGAAGCAATTGACACCTTTAATTATGAAGATGTGGATTTTGTTCAAAACCTCGGAGATATTATCGAAGTTGAATGGGCAAGTTATGATTCTATAATGCCCATTTACCACAAACTTAAACCGGGTATAGAAAATTATCAATTATTAGGAAACCATGATTTTTCTATTGACAAAACTCGAATGAAAAATTTGCTTGAAAAGTTATCAATGCCTAGTTATTATTATTCATATGTGAAAAACGGCTGGAGATTTATCGTGTTAGATGCTACTGATTATTCCTATTATTCAAATTCATTACATAATCACGATACCAATCAGATAGATTCATATTATGAAAACACCATTGAGAAATCGAATCATTATCGTTGGAACAGTGCAATAGGCATGGAACAACAAAAATGGCTTGAAGAGCAATTGAATAGTGCCAAAACATTAAATCAAAAAGTCATACTCTTTTCACATTTACCCTTAAGGCCTAAAGGAAATATACATAATTTATGGAATGATTATGAGATTATTAGTCTAATAGAAAATAGCTCAACTGTAGTAGCATTTATAAATGGACATAATCATTCTGGGGACTATATCTTTAAAAACGGCGTACATTACATCACAATATTTGGAATGGTAGACACTATGATTAGCTCGTATGGAATTCTTGAGATTTATCAAGATAGTTTAATTTTGAAAGGCTATGGAAATCAACAACAAATGGTATTGAATATATTTAGCGATAACTAATTAATACTAATGAGTTTTTTACAAACCAAGACAGAGGCTCAACTTAGAAAATGGAATAAACTTTTGTTGGGTGTAGCGATAGGTATTCTCGTGCTAATGATAATCGTCATTGGTATGTCCCTATTTCAAATTTCAGAAGGAGAAGAAAGCAATTGGCTATCACTATCAGTACCGATTATCTTAGGACCTGTAATAATTATACCGCTGTTATTTTCTTCAGCTATCAGCCAAGAACTTAAAAAAAGAAAAAATACGAATTTATAACATGCTTATCCCATGCGTCTTCACTTACATTTCAACTAATTTATTATGCATGCATAATAAATTTTCGTTATATTTGATGGCGAACTTATAATCCTATGAAGGAAATCACCATCGATTACGCACTTCGTGCAACTTGGCAAGCAGTTGCCAGAATGTATAATGAAGAGGCTAAAAACTTTGAAACCACTATGGCTATAGGGTTTACAATGTTAAGTATTGATCCTAAGACAGGTACCCCTTCTACAGCCTTAGGACCAAAAATGGGAATGGAAGCCACAAGTCTCTCGAGAATATTAAAAAGCATGGAGGAGAAAGGCCTCATCAAGCGCAAACCTAATCCTGCAGACGGGCGCGGTGTACTCATTCATTTGACCGATTTTGGACTGGAAAAAAGAAAAGATTCTAAAGATGTAGTGATGCGGTTTAACGAGGTGGTAAAACAACAAGTGGACGACGAAAAACTAAACCACTTTTTTGAAGTTACGGAAACCATTAACAAGCTCATTGCAGATAAAAAGATATATATAAAGGATACAACTAATCATTAATATTAGGGTAAAGTACATGAACAAGCATATTAAAAAAGTAGCAGTAATTGGCTCTGGAATCATGGGAAGCGGTATCGCTTGCCACTTTGCCAACATAGGGGTAGACGTTTTATTATTGGACATCGTACCCAGAGAATTAAACGATAAGGAAAAGGCTAAGGGACTTACTTTAGAAGACAAGGTCGTTAGAAATCGAATGGTTAATGATTCCTTAATCGCTGCCTTAAAGTCGAAACCCTCTCCTATTTACCATCAAAAGTTTGCCAGTAGAATTACTACAGGGAATTTAGAAGATGATATTGCAAAGGTTGGCAAGGTAGATTGGATTATTGAGGTTGTCGTTGAGCGTTTGGATATCAAAAAAATGGTTTTCGAAAACCTTGAAAAATACAGAACCCCAGGAACCTTAATTACCTCCAATACCTCGGGTATCCCAATCAAGTTCATGAGCGAAGGAAGAAGCGATGATTTTCAGAAGCACTTCTGCGGGACACACTTTTTTAACCCTGCCAGATATTTAAAACTATTTGAAATAATCCCTGGACCAAAAACTTCACCTGAAGTTTTGGATTTCTTGAACGGGTACGGCGAACAGTTCTTAGGAAAAACATCTGTTGTAGCCAAAGATACACCTGCCTTCATAGGTAACCGTATCGGTATTTTCAGCATCCAAAGTCTTTTCCATGCTGTAAAGGAAATGGGAATGACCGTAGAAGAAGTGGACAAATTAACCGGGCCGGTAATCGGCAGACCTAAATCGGCCACTTTTAGAACAGTTGATGTTGTTGGTTTGGATATCCTAGTGCATGTTGCAACCGGTATTTCGGATAACTGCAAAGACGATGAGCGTCACGGATTATTTGCACTACCAGATTTTATTTCTACCATGATGGAAAACAAATGGTTGGGAAGCAAAACTGGACAAGGATTTTATAAAAAATCGAAAGACGTTAAAGGTGAAACCGAAATCCTGACTTTGGATTTGGACACTATGGACTACCGGGCCAAGAAAAGTGCCAAGTTCGCCACATTAGAATTGACCAAGACCATTGATAACGTAGTCGATAGGTTCTCGGTTTTAGCGGGAGGAAAAGATAAGGCTGGTGAATTTTACAGAAAAAGTTTCGGACAACTGTTCGCTTATGTATCGCACCGAATTCCTGAAATAACAGACGAATTATATAAGATTGATGATGCCATGAAAGCCGGTTTTGGATGGGAACACGGGCCTTTTCAAATATGGGATGCCATAGGTTTGGATAAAGGCTTGGAGTTCATCGGTTCAGAAAATCAAGAAGCTGCCAAATGGGTCTCAGAAATGAAAATAGCAGGAGTAACAGCATTCTATACTATAAAGGATGGTGCAACCTATTTCTATGATATTCCATCCAAAGAAATGGTGAAAATCCCAGGTCAGGATGCATTTATTATTTTGGATAACATCAGAAAATCAAAGGAAGTATTTAAAAACGCAGGTGTTGTTGTTGAAGATATAGGTGATGGTATTATAAACGTAGAATTTCAATCTAAAATGAACACCATTGGTGGTGATGTTTTAGCAGGTTTGAATAAAGCAATCGACTTAGCTGAAAAAGATTTTCAAGGATTGGTTGTTGGTAACCAAGCCGCTAACTTCTCTGTAGGTGCGAACATAGGAATGATATTCATGATGGCCGTTGAGCAAGAGTATGATGAGCTGAACATGGCTATTAAAATGTTCCAAGACACCATGATGCGGATGCGCTATTCATCTATTCCAACAATTGCTGCACCACACGGAATGGCATTAGGTGGTGGTTGTGAACTATCGCTTCATGCGGACATGGTAGTTGCTGCGGCAGAAACCTATATGGGACTTGTAGAATTTGGCGTAGGTGTAATCCCTGGTGGTGGTGGTTCTAAAGAACTAGCACTAAGGGCATCGGATACATTTAGAAAAGGGGATGTAGAATTGAATATTTTACAGGAGTACTTTCTAACTATAGGGATGGCAAAAGTATCTACATCAGCCTATGAAGCTTTTGATATGGGTATTTTACAGAAAGGAAAAGATATTGTAGTTGTGAATAAAGACCGCCAAATAGCAACCGCTAAGGCGCACGCAAAATTGATGGCGGAATCGGGCTACACGCAACCAGCTGCAAGAAATGATGTGAAAGTTCTTGGTAAGCAGGCTTTAGGAATGTTCTTAGTAGGAACAGATGCTATGGAAGCTAGTCATTACATTAGCGAGCACGATAAGAAAATTGCAAATAAGTTAGCTTATGTAATGGCAGGTGGTGATTTGTCTGAACCAACACTAGTTTCTGAGCAATACCTGTTGGATATTGAAAGAGAAGCATTTCTTTCACTTTGTACAGAAAGAAAAACGTTGGAAAGAATTCAGCATATGTTGAAAACTGGAAAACCACTAAGAAATTAAAGGAGGTATTAGCTAGCCTATCAAAAAATATAGATACAAATGCTAAAAGCCAAAAGCTGATAGCGAAAAGCATAATTAAACATGAAAACAGCATATATAGTTAAAGCATACAGAACGGCAGTTGGGAAAGCTCCCAAAGGTGTCTTCCGTTTTAAACGGACAGATGAATTAGCAGCAGAAACCATTGAATATATGATGAAAGAACTGCCTGATTTCGATAAAAAACGAATTGATGATGTTATTGTAGGTAATGCAATGCCAGAAGGTTCGCAAGGGTTAAACATGGCACGTCTTATCTCCTTAATGGGATTAGATATTGTAGATGTTCCCGGAGTAACGGTAAACCGTTTTTGCTCATCAGGTATTGAAACTATTGGTATGGCTACCGCTAAAATTCAATCAGGAATGGCCGACTGTATTATAGCTGGTGGAGCAGAAAGTATGAGCTCTGTACCAATGACGGGCTATAAAACAGAATTAAATTATGATGTAGTTAAAGCTGGCCATGAAGATTATTATTGGGGAATGGGAAACACGGCAGAGGCTGTTGCTAATGAATACAAAGTCTCTCGTGAAGATCAAGATGAATTTGCCTATAATTCTCATATGAAAGCCTTACGTGCTCAGGCCGAAGACCGTTTTCAAGACCAAATAGTGCCTATTGAAGTGGAGCAAACCTATATTGGAGCTGATGGAAAAAAGGCTACTAAAAAATATACTGTAACTAAAGATGAAGGCCCCAGAAAAGGAACTTCTACTCAAATACTTAACAAACTAAGACCTGTTTTTGCTGCAGGCGGAAGCGTAACTGCCGGCAACTCATCTCAAATGAGTGATGGTGCTGCTTTTGTTTTGATTATGAGTGAAGACATGGTAAAAGAGCTCAATCTTGAGCCTATTGCTAGATTAGTGAATTATGCTGCTGCTGGTGTTCCTCCAAGAATTATGGGGATTGGACCGATTGCCGCAATACCAAAAGTGCTTAAGCAAGCTGGCTTAAAACAAGATGACATCAATTTGATTGAATTGAATGAAGCTTTTGCTTCTCAGTCATTAGCAGTTATTCGCGAACTAGGTCTAAACCAAGATATCGTGAATGTTAACGGCGGAGCCATTGCCCTCGGTCACCCATTAGGATGTACAGGCGCTAAATTATCGGTTCAACTTTTTGATGAGATGCGCAAAAGAGATATGCAAGGCCAATACGGAATGGTAACCATGTGTGTTGGAACAGGACAGGGTGCTGCTGGAATATTTGAATTTTTAAATTAAACACTAAAGCCTAAGTACCGAGCTATCCAAGGAATTGCTTTGTACTTAATATGTTTTACTTAATACCAATATAATATGAGTACAGAGACAATAAATAAAGAAATACTTCGCGGCGGACAGTTCCTTGTTAAGGAAACCAAATGTGAAGACGTTTTTACCTTAGAAGATTTAAGTGAAGAACAAAAGATGATGCGTGAGAGCACGAAGGAATTCGTGGATCGAGAACTATGGGCACATTGGGAGCGTTTTGAACAAAAAGACTATGCGTATACCGAAGAAACCATGCGTAAAGCAGGTGAACTAGGTTTACTAAGTGTTGCTGTTCCAGAATCATATGGCGGTATGGGTATGGGCTTCGTATCTACCATGTTGGTATGTGATTATATCTCTGGAGCTACAGGATCGTTTAGTACCGCTTTTGGTGCACATACGGGGATTGGCACTATGCCAATTACCCTATATGGCACAGAAGAACAAAAACAAAAATACGTACCTAAATTGGCATCC
>JBLHNI010000115.1:0-9492 GCA_047650615.1 Maribacter sp. | reverse complement strand
CAATTAGAGACCTGGTAATTAAAGACAATGATGTTGTATTGGGAACACACGGTCGGGGGTTTTGGATTTTGGATGACATTCATCCCTTACGACAATACCAAGAAGAAATGAACGCTGAGTCCGCAGTATTGTTCAAGCCTTCCAATGTCGTAAGGGGTATTTCGGATGCAAAGATTCAATACTACTTACAGCAAGAATTGGATACCATCACTTTTGAAGTGTTGGATGCACAAGGAAATCTCATAGACACCTTTACAGGAAGCAAGCCCAAATACGAAAAAGACCCCCACCTCCCTTGGTGGAAAAAAGGGGGCTCTTCCAAACCTACCACGGCAAAAGGGCTAAATACATTGACCTGGGATTTACGCTATCCAGGAGCTACCGATTTTGAAGGGATGATTATATGGAGTGCACAACCTACCAGAGGACCAAAAGCACCTTTAGGTGACTATCAAATACGTATAAAAACCGCTGACTATGAAAAAACAGATAACTTTGCTATCGAATTAGACCCAAATTTAAAAGGGATTACTAAAGCACATTTGGATGAGCAATTTCAATTATCCAAGGATATTATGGGAAGAACGGACAAGGCAAACCGTACCGTTATAGAAATAAGGAAAATAAAAAAACAGCTGGCAGCAGTTAAAGAAAAAGTAGCGAGTGGAGACTGGAAGAAGACCATAGCACCTTTCCTAAGTGAAATTTCAGCTATTGAGGAAGATTTATACCAAGTAAAAAATCAATCCAATCAAGATCCTTTGAATTTCCCCATAAAGTTGAACAATCGATTGGCTTCGCTTAGAAGAAGTGTGGAAAACGGTGATGCTAAACCTACGGATGGAGCATATAAGGTATTCAAAGAGCTTTCTCTGGAACTGGATACCCACCTAGTACAATTATCTACAGTCATGGACAAACATCAACCCAAACTAAACAGTGTATTGCAAAAAGCCGGTTTGAATAATTTGATAGAAAGTAAATAAGATTGATATTCAGAACACAACAGGGCAGGATACAGAAGCTCCTTTTTAATGTTTATTTTTGTATCCATATTCATTAAATGGATTTCATGAAAAAGGTAAAAATTGCACCCTCGCTATTGGCAGCGGATTTTGGGAATTTACAACGTGACGTAGAACTGATAAACCAGAGCGAAGCGGACTGGCATCATATTGATGTGATGGATGGCGTTTTTGTACCCAATATTTCCTACGGAATGCCGGTTATAAAAGCCATTCAAAAGCATGCAACGAAACCTTTGGACGTGCATTTAATGATTGTAGATCCAGATCGCTATATAGCCGAATTTGCAGCTTTAGGGGCGACTTACCTCACCGTGCATTATGAAGCCTGTACCCATTTACATAGAACAGTACAAGCTATAAAGGCAGCCGGTATGAAAGCAGGAGTGGCATTAAATCCGCATACCTCAGTGCAATTACTTGAAAACGTTATCCAAGATATCGATTTGGTCTGCGTGATGAGTGTAAACCCCGGTTTTGGTGGCCAATCTTTTATACCCAACACCTTTGCCAAGGTAAAAGGTCTTAAATCCCTCATTACCCAAAAAGGGAGTTCTGCCTTAATAGAAGTTGATGGTGGCGTTTCTTCCGCAAACGCAACCGATTTAATAGCAGCAGGAGCCGATGTACTTGTGGCCGGAAGTTTCGTTTTTAAGAGCAAAGACCCTAAAGCAACCATAAAAAGCTTAAAGGGATAATGGAACAGTTAGACCTTGCTATTGTAGGAGGAGGACCCATAGGCATCGCATGCGGATTAGAGGCGCATAAAAAAGGTCTTAACTATGTGATTCTGGAAAAAGGGCCTATTGTTAACTCACTTTTCAACTATCCAGCAAATATGCAGTTTTTCTCCTCTTCGGAAAAGCTGGAAATTGATGAGATACCCTTTATCAGTACTGAGGCAAAACCAAAACGGGACGAAGCCTTAGAATATTACAGGCGAATCGTTACCTCCAATAAGCTACATATTAAACTATTTGAAAAAGTTGAAAGCATTATAAAAGCAGATCATAGCTTTCAAGTTAAAACCACAAAGCACAGCTACACCGTATCAAATGTAGTTATCGCTACTGGGTTTTACGACATCCCCAACACCATAAATGTACCGGGAGAAGCCTTAGAAAAAGTATCTCATTACTACAACAATCCACATTATTATACAGGCCAAAAATTAGCGGTTGTTGGCGCCAGTAATTCCGCTATAGATGCGGCATTGGAATGCTATCGTAAAGGAGCGGAAGTAAGCCTAATCATTAGAGGACCCGAAGTAGGACAACGGGTAAAGTATTGGGTACGGCCAGATATTATCAATCGTATTAAAGAAGGAAGCATCAAAGCCTATTACAACAGTACAGTTAAAGAAATTACCCAAGAGGAAATACTTATAAATACATCAGAAGGCACCATCAACCTTGAAAATGATTTTGTTCTTGCCCTAACCGGCTACACCCCTAACTTTGAGTTTTTACAGCATTTAGGCGTTACGCTAAGTGATGATAAAAAACGATTACCCCAATATAATTTAGAAACCATGGAAAGTAATGTAGCAGGGCTATATCTTGCCGGTGTTATCTGCGGCGGCATGGAAACCCATAAATGGTTTATAGAAAATTCCAGAGTGCATGCGAAAATGATTATGAAGAATATTACTACAGGACTAAAAAAAACCAAAAAATAATGGACAACTTTTCAATTGCCATACATGGCGGCGCCGGCACTTTAGTGAAAGGCACTATGACACCCGATAAAGAAATAGCATATAAAAGCACCTTACAAAAGGCTTTGGACACAGCCTACGACTGTTTAGCACAAGGAGGTTCTTCCGTAGATGCAGTTGAAAAAGCAGTTGTATTTTTAGAAAACTCTACCCTGTTTAACGCAGGTAAAGGAAGTGTATTTACGGCGGAAGGTACGCATGAAATGGATGCTGCTATCATGGAAGGCGCCACATTGCGCGCTGGTGGTGTTTCCTTAATCACCGGTATAAAAAATCCAATTTGCTTGGCTCGGGACATTATGGAAAAAAGCGAACATGTTTTTCTGGCCGGGAAAGGTGCGATGGACTTTGCCTTAAGCCTAGACTACACCTTAAAAGATGCTAGTTATTTTTATGATGCCCTTCGATATGAACAATGGCAACAAATAAAAGGAACGGACAGCTTTCAATTGGACCATTCTACAAAAAAGGATAGTAAATTCGGTACCGTTGGCGCCGTAGCCAAGGACCGCAATGGTACGATTTCGGCTGCAACATCAACCGGTGGTATGACCAATAAAAAATTTGGTAGAATAGGCGATAGTTCCATCATAGGATCAGGAACCTATGCCAATAACAAAACCTGTGCGGTATCTTGCACGGGTAGTGGTGAATTTTTTATACGCGGCGTAGCCGCTTATGATGTTTCCTGCCTTATGGAATATAAAAATTATACGCTACAACAGGCCGCGGACGAAGTCATTCTAAAAAGAATGATAAACTTAGGGGGTGATGGCGGGCTCATTGCTATTGCTGCAAACGGAACTATAGCCATGCCTTTTAATACCGAGGGAATGTATAGAGGTTTCAAAACATCTTCTGGGCAAGAAGCAACGGCTATTTATAAAGATTAGACCAAAGGAGCATCCAAGGGTAATACTTTCAATTTACGGCTCTTAATATTAAATCGGTCACCATTTGCTAGGATATGTGTCCTAAGATTAGATAATGACATGGGCTCTCCCTCCTCTAATATTTTTTGATTGTTATGCTTCAATTTACTCGGGTCGAACAAAATCACCATGCCAGACCCTATCACTTCAAAAGTATTACATTTTTTTATAACCAGACCCGTATCCTCTGCAAGTCCAACACCCAATAAATTCGGGAATTTAGCAACTGCTTCCGATAAGCGTCCAAACCGGCCTCGTCTTATAAAATGGGAATCTATGATGAGGTTAGGAATAAAGTTCATTCCCTCTCCCATACCAACGGCGCCTTTTATAAAAGCCTCCTTACTGCTCCCACCCGTAATCATCTCTTTTGACATACACATGGCACCAGCACTAGTACCTGCAATAACTAAAGAATCTTTTTCATATCTATCTGCAAGAATCCTATGAATGCTAGTATTACCAATTTTACGAGTAATTTGAGACTGGTCACCTCCAGAAAACATAAAGCAGTCCGCTTGTACTGCTAGCTTAATATTTTGTTCTAACTCGGAATCCTCACGTTTTCTAACGTCCATTAGGTGCACATTGGTGCAGCCTAATTTACCAAAGGCATCCAAATAGTTCTTCCAAACCTCATCGGGAATACTAGAGGCAGTCGGTACGACTACAATCATTGCATCTTTACCGCCACTTTCGTGAACCACCCGAGCTAAGATGCCATCTCCAATAAATTCCAAGGTACTTTGTTCAGGTGTATCTACTCCCTTATCCTCATTACCTCCTATAGGTATCAAAACTCCCCGAATGTTCATTTAATTTCTATTATGCCACAAAAATACACCTATCAATTGAATATAAAATCATATCTTTTATTTTTAGCAATATGAACCAGAACCCCTATTAGATGAAAATAAGAACAATCAATGCCATGAAAGGACCAAATTACTGGTCCGTCCGCCGCCACAAATTAATCGTAATGGTCTTGGATTTAGAAGTTATGGAAGATTTACCATCCAATAAGATACCAGGGTTTTCTGACCGACTTAAAGCACTTTTTCCTAGCATGTACTCCCACCGCTGTTCGGAAGGTTGTGAAGGTGGTTTTTTTATGCGAGTGGATGAAGGAACCTGGATGGGCCATGTAGTAGAACATATAGCATTGGAAATACAGACTTTGGCAGGCATGGATACTGGTTTTGGTCGTACGCGAGATTATGGAGAACACGGCGTCTACAATGTTGTCTTTTCCTATCTTGAAGAAAGTGTTGGACGGTATACTGCCAAAGCATCTGTAGCCATCTGCGAAGCTTTGATAGCAGGAGAGAACTACGATTTAGATGAAGATTTACAAAAGATGCGCGAACTGCGCGAAGCGGATCGCTTAGGCCCAAGTACAGGCTCTATAATCGAGGAAGCAGAAAGCAGGGGCATCCCATGGATAAGATTGAACAAATACTCCCTGTGCCAATTAGGTTACGGAGCCAATCAAAAAAGAATTCAGGCAACCGTCACGAGTGAAACCAGTAGTATTGGGGTAGAACTTGCCTGCGACAAAGAAGACACAAAGCACCTTTTGGAACAAGCGGAAGTAGAGGTTCCAAAAGGAGAGATTATTTCTAAGGAAAGCAGTTTAAAAGAGGCATGTGATTATGTAGGCTATCCCTTAGTTATTAAACCTATAGATGGCAACCACGGCAGGGGAATAACGGTGGATATAAACACCTATGAAGAAGCTTTGGAAGGCTACCAAGAAGCCAAGGAAGTCTCTAGGAGAGTTATTGTTGAAAAATACATTACCGGTGAAGATTTTAGACTTCTGGTAATCAATCATGTCCTTGTTGCCGCTGCTAAACGCACCCCGGCCCATGTTATCGGAAATGGAAAAAACACCATTGAAGAGTTGGTGGCAGAAGTAAACAAAGACCCTAGACGTGGTTACGGTCATGAAAAGGAATTAACTGCTATTACTATTAATAGTCTTACACAAACCATAATAGCAGACGCAGGCTACACTGTAGCATCAGTTTTACCAGACGGTGAACGATTAATTTTAAAAGACACAGCGAACCTCAGCACCGGAGGCACCGCTGAAGATGTCACAGATAGGGTACATCCGGCAAACGTTTCCATGGCGGAACGTATCTCCAAAATTATAGACTTGGATATTTGTGGTATTGATATTATGGCAAGTGCCATAAGTAAGCCCTTGTCCGAAACTGGAGGAGCAGTATTAGAGGTAAATGCCGGACCTGGATTCCGAATGCACCTGGCGCCAACTACAGGACTACCAAGAAATGTAGCAGCACCTGTGGTGGATAAACTATTTCCACAAAGTGGAGACACAGGCAAAATACCCATCATTGCCATAACCGGCACCAACGGTAAAACCACCACAAGCCGTCTCATCGCCCATATTGCTAAAATGAGAGGATTCAGGGTGGGCTATACTACTAGTGATGGTGTATATATCCAAAATAGGCTTCTTATGAAAGGGGATTGTACCGGACCACAAAGCGCAGAATTTGTATTAAAGGATCCCACCGTAAATTTTGCAGTTTTAGAATGTGCACGAGGGGGAATACTAAGGGCTGGGCTGGCCTTTCCAAGTTGTGACGTAGGTATCGTAACCAATGTCTCTGCAGACCATCTAGGTCTTAAGGGAATACATACCGTAGAACAGTTGGCACGAGTTAAAGGCGTAGTGCCCGAAACGGTAGCACCAGATGGGTATGCCATTTTAAATGCAGACGATGATTTGGTCTACGCAATGCGAAAAGGAATACAATCCAATTTGGCCCTCTTTTCTATGGACGAGGAAAACCCAAGGATAATGGCCTTACAACGAAAAGGAGGAATTACCGCAATTTACGAGAACGGCTACGTAACATTGTGCAAGGGCACTTGGAAAATGCGTATCATGAAGGCCGAAAATATACCGCTGACATACGGAGGAAAAGCCAAATTTATGATACAGAACATTCTCCCTGCTATTATTGCGGCAAATGTGCGCGGTATTAGTATCGAGGATACTAAAGCTGCATTGGAAACCTTTATTCCTTCAGCTTCGCAGACTCCGGGCCGACTTAATCTATTCAAGTTTAATAAATTTCAAATGCTCTTGGATTATGCACATAACCCTGCAGGAATGCGGGCGCTCCAAAAATTTACTAATCAGCTGGATGCTACCGTAAAAGTGGGTATCGTGGCCGGTATTGGAGATAGACGGGAGGAGGATAACATGGAAATAGGACGGATTGCAGGAGAAATGTTCGATGAAATCATTATCCGCCAAGACAAACACCTCCGAGGAAAAACAGAGCAAGAATTAATAAAAATGGTAAAAGACGGAATCTTAAAAGACTTTCCAAAAAAGAAAATTACGGTAATACCTTCTGAAAAAGAGGCCATACATTACGCCGTGGATAATGCTGTTGAAGGAACATTAATTGTGCTGTGTAGCGATGTGGTTCCAGACGCCCTTGATTTGGTACAGGAACTAAAGAAAAATGAACAACTCGTAAGCTAAAAACTTTTTTTGACAACAACATTTAGTTTGGAGCAAAAAGCCATCAATTTGTGATAGAAGTGCTACATTAGACTGGACCATGAGTTAAGATATTCTTGCTAGAACCTAAATTAGCAAAATGTCAAAAAAGAAAAGGATTTATACAGCTGTCTATAAGCGCAATGCTGTAAAGTTATCAGAGGAAAAGGGTAATGTTTCCAAGGCAGCAAGAGAGCTGGGTATTGGGTAGCAGTTAATCCATCGTTAGAAAAAGGAACAAGAAGAGTTTGAACACAACCGTTTTCCTGGTCATGGTAAAGCAAAGCTTACGGATGAACAGCGAGAGATCGCACGTTTAAAGAAAGAGCTACGAGATGCAAAAATGGAGGCAGAGACCCTAAAAAAGGCGATGGGTATCTTCTCCGCCAACGACAGCAAAAATTTGAGTTTATAAAACAACACAAATTAAAATACCCTGTTGAGATGATGTCAAAAATACTTGGTATGAGTGCAAGTGGATACTATAACTGGCTAAAATCTGGTCCATCAGACCGATGGCTGTAGAATCGAAAAATCATTGAGCTTATTGAGGACAATTTTGAAGAAAGTCATCAAAGTTAGGGTCCCCAAGGATGGCAGTAGCCTTAGAAAAACGTGGATATAAAGTATCTAGACCTCGAGCTGCTCGAATGATGAAAGCTTTAGGTATGGAAGCTCGAAGAAAAATAAAGTTCAAAAACATAACTGACTCGAATCACAAGTATCCAGTTTCTCCCAATCTGTTACATCAAAATTTTTCAGTGAAAAGAAGAAATCAAGTTTGGGTCTCCGACATTACGTACATCGAAACAACTAATGGATGGGTTTACTTAACGGTAATCATTGATCTATTTGATCGAAAGCTAATCGGGTGGTCTCTAAGTGAAGATATGACCGCTGAAAACACAATTATCTAAGCTTGGTATGCTGCTGTTGAAAATAGACCTATCAACAAAAAAATGATTTTCCACTCAGACAGAGGTTCTTCATATGCTAGTACAACTTTCAGAAACATATTGAAAAGCTATAAGAAATATGTGAACATAAGTATGTCAAGAAAAGGGAATTGCTGGGATAATACAGTCGCTAAAAACTTTTTTAAAAGACTAAAGACCGAATGGCTATATAAAAAGCATTACAATGTTTGCTCGGATGCCTAACTCTCAATTTTCAAGGGGATAGAAACTTGGTACAAGAGGCAAAGAAGACACTCAGCATTAAATTACAAAACTATTAATGAACTGGAATTAGAAGTGAATAATCAACAATTAGCAGCATGATCTTAACCTAGTGTTCATTTTTTTGTTGCAAGTCCAATTTAAATAGCGTTTGAATTTGATACTTTTGAAAAAGACACAGTTGTTTATGATTTTTTATGCAAAACGAATATAAATATTAATCCGAAATTTATTGCATTTTTTTAGCGCTACGTTTCATACACAAGACCGTCCACCTATTTTCTTGTCAGTACCCACTCATCAATTGGCACTCCCCAAAACCCAAGGACAGGCATTATAAATAGAGTGACTTTTGAAGGATATTTATAATAAAGGTTAATGTCCTTTGTATCCACTTCAAATTCCACGAAGAAGCCATTCATCCCCAAAGGTTTTTGCTCAATCCCTTGGTCTTTTAAAGCACACTCATAACGTTCTTTACCGACCTCTTTTAATAGTTGGCGGATTGCTGTTAAATCGTAATTCCTGAATATTATTTCGGACATAATCCAAAATTATGTAATTATTCCATTATGTAAATACTAATTGAAGTAAACTATAAAATTTAACAACTACCCGCGCGTAGGTCAATTCCAATGCTTCAATGTTCTTTCATTACAACGAGATTAGGGCGAGGGTAAAAGAACCCCCATATTACCTCAAGCTTTTGCCTTTTGCACTTCAAAATCGGACGAATCGGACACCTAAAAAAGGGAATATTTGATTAATCAATCTTTTTTAATTAAAACAGGGTATTCAAACCAGAAATGACTGCCTGTTCGCGCGTATTGTTTTTATAACGATAAAAAGGGCGCACTAGGAAATCAGCAAATTAAAATGCTAACATTTTCAAACCTTCTTATTAAAACCGAACATTCCGCGCGCGTATAAGTATAGGTGTTGCAAACAATTGCATTTAATATTAAATTGTATATCCGTAAACACCCCTAATTCGAATAAAATTTCGTATATTTAATTGATATTAAGATAGTTAAATATGGATATATTTTCTTTTGGAGTACACTTTACAGATGAACAGAGTTGCAGATTGCAT
>JBLHNI010000114.1:0-9568 GCA_047650615.1 Maribacter sp. | reverse complement strand
AATGCCTTAATAGGTCTAAGTGCTACGGTACTTATTGCCATTATTCTAGTGTTATGCTATACGGTATTTAATGAGACCATTAGCAATTCTGGATATAACCTTTTCTTTAAATGGTATCCGCTATTAGCCTTTTTAAACCTGCCTTGGAATAATGCCTTGGTTGTATTACAAGCGGGTAGAAAATATGGAAATATGTTGGTTGTTAAAGCGCTGAGAAGCGGCTTCTTTTTTCTGATAATTGTATTCCATTTCTTTTTTCTGGAGATGACATTGACGCAATTGGTTATGGGCTTACTTGTAGTAAACGCGATTACCTCTTTAATCACTATAATTTTAGGATGGGATGGAACAAAATACATCACAAAAGCAAGTAAGGCAACAAATAGAACACTATTAGATTTTGGAAAATATACAACGTTTACTTTAATAGGAACGAACTTATTAAGAAGCGCAGATACCATAATCATTAGTTTAAGTCCAATGGGAAGTGCCGCTGTGGCGCTCTTTAGTATTCCCTTAAAATTGACCGAATTACAACAAATTCCCTTAAGAAGCTTTGTGGCTACCGCTTTTCCTAAAATGTCTAAAGCTAGTGTTCAAGGTAACCTCGAAGAAGTGAAAGATTTGTTTTACACCTACTCCGGCACGCTTACCTATTTATTCGTGGGCATGAGTTTGTTCACGTTTGTCTTTGCCGAGTATTTAGTGCTAATCCTATCGGGAGAACAGTACTTAAAAGTAGATCCGGCTACGGGTTTTAATGTGGTAGACATTGTCCGTGTATTTTCTATTTACGGTCTTTTATTGCCCATTGATAGAATGACAGGGGTAGGTTTGGATAGTATTAATAAGCCAAATATTAACGCGGTAAAAGTATTCATCATGGTAGCTGCGAATGTTATCGGAGATTTTATAGCCATTTTTGTGTTTGAATCTTTAATTCTTGTGGCAGTGGCCTCTATACTATTTACTTTAATTGGTATATGGATGGGCATGTATTTCTTAAATAAAGAATTGAATTTGTCCTACAGGGAAATCTTTTCTAGTGGGAATGATTTCTATAAAACACTTTTTAATAAACTGACTAGCAATCGTTACGTGCTATCCAACAAACAAGCAAATTGAATACAGGTGCAAATCATATAAACCCTTTTGATAAGACATCAGGTTCGGCCAATTTAGCTAGACCGAAAGTTATTCTCTTCGTATTGGCAGGAACAGCTCTGGTTGCATTTTTACTTGCTAAAATGGAGATAGCTGGGGTAGGGTTAATACTAGCCCTCTTCTTTGGTAGTATTTATATTTATCTAGTTTTTAAAAATCCGATTCTTGGCTTCTATACGGCAATCGGTTATAATTTTGTTGTACTTGGTATTGGGCGCTACGTAGAAGGGTTGCCTCTTGGTTTTGGTATAGACGGACTCATGATTTTAACCTTTTTAGCCTTAATTTTTTCTAGGTTTAGAGAACGGGTAGATTGGTCCCCGGCCAATCAACATATTACAATTTTAGCCGCTGTTTGGTTGGGCGTTTTTATACTTCAAATTGCTAATCCGGAAGCAAGAATGATAGAGCCATGGATTGCTGGTAGAAGTATAGGGTTTTATTTCTTCTTCTTTATTGTCCTCACGTTCATGCTTATCAATACGAATAAACGATTAGATACATTTCTATACGTTTGGGGTGTATTCTCGATACTTGCAACACTAAAAGGCATAGGACAAATGGTTTTTGGAGTTGATATCGTTGAACAAGCGTGGTTAGATGGAGGAGGTGCCGTTACGCATATATTATTTGGTAAGCTTAGGGTATTTTCATTTTTTAGTGATGCGGGTCAATTTGGTGGGAACCAAGGATATGCTGGGGTTGTATTTATTATTTATGCCATGGCTAAAAAGGGTCTTCCTAAAACGTTCTTTATTACGGTTGGAATTTTAGGCTTATACGGTATGTTGATATCGGGTACAAGAGGGTCTATCGCTGTGCCGTTTGCTGGTTTTATGACCTTTTTTGTTTTAAAGAAAAATATTAAAGTGCTTACTGTTGGTCTTTTATCGGTTGCACTCATATTTGTGTTTTTTAAGTTTACAATGATTGCCAATGGTAACGCCCAAGTAAGAAGAATGCGGACCGGATTTGATCCCAATAACCCATCCTTATTGGTTAGAAAAGCGAATCAACAAATTCTTAAAGGCTACCTCACCTCCAGACCTTTTGGCGGTGGTATTGGTCATGCAGGCGATAAAGCACAACGTTTTTTGCCAAATGCATTTCTATCGCATGTGGCCACGGATAGCTGGTATGTCATGATTTGGGCAGAGATGGGTATCATTGGCTTGACGTTACATCTAGGTATTTTATTTTTTGTTATCGGAATGGCATCTTTTAAAGTCATGTTCAGAATTCGAGATCCGGTAACAAAGTTAAAAATGAGCGCTTTAATTTGTGGGATGGCCGGAGTCATGATGGCATCCTATGGAAATGCAGTGTTTGGAGGTATGCCAACGTCATTATTGATATACTCTTCGATGGCACTCATGTCAAACCCTAAAATTTTTGAAAGAGCTCCCGAGGAGTATTTACCAGAATTAACTGTAAAATAAAACGGGAGCACCTTCAATGGTTTAAAGGCATTAGGAAAATAATATAAAGCAATAATAAGAGGGAATTGCTTTTGTTCAGAATGAGACTTGCATAGTTTTTTCAGTGCAATGTAACATTGAAATGGAACAATTAAATAAAAAATTATGGATACAAAACCGAAACAACCAATGGTCTCTATCGTAAGTGTAAATTACAACCAACCGGAGGTTACTTGCGAAATGCTGGCATCGTTACGAAAAGTCACGTACCCTAATTTTGAAATATTAATTGTAGATAACGCATCTCCTTCTACTTCTCCGGATAGTATTAAAGAACAGTACCCAGAAGTGCAATTACTGATAAGTGATAAAAATTTGGGTTTTGCCGGTGGAAATAACATTGCGTTAAAACAAACACAAGGTGATTATATCTTGTTGCTAAACAATGATACTGAAGTGAAACCAGACTTTTTGGACAGTTTAGTGGCGTTGATGGAATCAGATAAGGAAATAGGAATTGTGAGTTCCAAAATCTTGTATTTTCATGAAGATAATACTATACAATATGCCGGTGCATCTCCTTTAAACCGTATCACATCAAGAGGTTTTCATTACGGATATAAAGAAATCGATAACGGACAATTTAACGAAGTAACAGAAACAGCATATCCACATGGTGCTTGTATGATGATTAGAAAGAGCGTCTTAGAAGAATTAGGGCTACTGTATGAAGGGTATTTTCTTTATTATGAAGAACTTGATTTTGCAGAAAGAGTAAAACGCGCAGGGTATAAAATTTATTTCCAACCTAACTCTTCTATTTTTCATAAAGAATCTATCTCTACAGGCAAAAATAGCCCTTTAAAAACCTATTATATGAATAGAAATAGGGTTCTGTTTTTACGAAGAAATAGTAATGGAATAACTTTTTTATTGGCGATGCTCTATTTCTTTGGAATTGCACTTCCGAAAAACACTGTCAAATATTTATTTAATAGAGAGCATTTATCCGCTTTATACAGAGGAGTGGCGTGGAACATTAGCAATTTTGACATTAACAAAAATCAACAGTTATGACAGCACTCAAAATATTACACTGCGTTCTATTAATTCATCCAGAGCCTAAAAAAAATAATAGATGATAATTAAAGGTAAGGACATTATCGTACTTGGCATCCAAGCCTGGGATATTGAAATCGGCAGTAATTGTAAGAATATTGCTACTGAAATGAGTCGTGAAAATAGGGTTTTATATGTAAACTCTCCTTTAGATAGAATTTCAAAATTCAAGGAAAGAAAAACTGAAAAAATCAAGAAGCGACTTCGTATGCAATCTGGTAAAGAAGCCAATTTGGTAAATGTTGGATCAAACATTTGGACCTTATACCCTAAAACCACCATTGAGTCGATTAATTGGATAAATTCTAAAAGGGTTTTTAACGGTGTAAATAGAATGAATACTAAAAAATTTACTAATGATATCAAAAGTGCCATTGACAGCTTAGACTTTAAAGATTTTATTCTTTTTAATGATAGTTCTATGTTTTTGGGGCAACATTTAAAAGAATTTTTGAAGCCTAAAATTTATGTTTACTATATGCGCGACTACCTTACAAAGAATCCATATTGGAAAAAGCATGGTGTAAGACTTGAACCTAAATTGATAAAAAGCGCTGATCTTATAGTAAATAATTCAACATTATACGCTGAATACGGCGCACAATTTAACAAGCATAGCTATATGGTTGGCCAAGGTTGCGATACCAGTATATTTAATGACCTTGAACGCGAGATTATTGTGCCAAAAGATTTTGAAAACCTTCCCAAACCCATCATCGGTTATGTGGGATTTTTGTCAAGTCGAAGATTAAGTATTGAAATTATCGAGCATATGGCGTTAGCTAAACCTGAATGGTCTATTGTTTTAGTAGGTCCTGAAGACGATAACTTTAAAGCATCGAATTTACACAACCTCACAAACGTCTATTTCCTAGGAAGTCGTGATTCTTCAGAACTCCCAAACTACATTAAAGGCTTTGATATTGCTATGAATCCTCAGTTGATTAACGATGCAACTATTGGTAACTATCCTAGAAAAATTGATGAATATTTGGCCATGGGTAAACCAACTTTAGCATCGGCAACGAAAGCTATGGATTATTTTAAAGATTATACCTATTTAGGTATTACTAAAGAAGATTTTGTGACTTTGGCAGAAAAAGCACTAAAAGAAAACAATGAGAATCTCGAAATAAAACGCAGAACTTACGGCAGCAGTCATAGTTGGAAAAATAACGTGAAAGAGATTTATACATGCATGCAGTTAGTAGCAGAAGAAAAGGGAATTCAAATTTGATTATTATGAGAATTGTATCAAAAATAAAGTCTAATCCAAAGCTTAAAGCATTTGTGCTTTGGAGTATTGCGCCAAATCGGAATCCGCGTCCAAGGCTTTGGGTAAGGTTATTCTTAAATCCTTTAAAACACAAAAAAGGAAAAGGTTCAAAAATTCGCAGAAGAAGTAGAATTGATGTTTTTCCTTGGAACAGATTTGAGATTGGAAAGTTAACTACAATTGAAGACTTCTGCACTGTAAATAACGGTTCTGGAGATGTATTAATGGGTGATCGTGTTAGAATCGGTATCGGTTCTGTAGTTATTGGTCCGGTGACTATGGGCACTGGATCAGGACTGGGACAACATGTATTTGTTTCCGGTTTTAACCATGGGTTTTCCGATGGAACAAAAAATTCAAGTCAACAGCAGTTGCAAGTGAAACCAACGGTAATAGAAGAAGATTCTCATGTTGGAGCGAATTCCGTTATTTTGGCGGGTGTTACAATAGGTAAGCGCAGTCAAATTGGAGCAGGTAGTGTTGTTACAAAGGACATTCCGCCTTTTTCAGTTGCTGTTGGAAATCCGGCAAAAGTTATTAAACAATTCAATCACGATACAAAAGCGTGGGAAAAAATATTCGTGTTGCACTTATGACTTGAACTTAGAATATGTTTTTTTTAAAAAATAAAAATTATGAATAGAAGAAAAGCTATAGTCGGAATATTAGCTCTCACTGGAATTGGTATTGCTTCCTTTGGTGGTTTTAAATATTTTTATGGAAACTCAAAATTAAACAGAGGGCAGCTTCAAAATTATTTAAATTTAATTTCAGAACTAGTAGATGTCATAATACCACCTACAGAAATTCCTGGTGCAAAAGAAGCAAAAGTTCAAGATTATATTATTGATTTTATGGAATCCTGTTCTTCTAACAAAGAATACACTAATTTTTTTAATGGATTAAATGATTTGCAAGTGACGTGTTTACGTAACTACAATACTAATTTTGAAGATTCTACAATGGAACAAAAAATAGCGGTATTAGAAAATTTAGATGGTAATTCTGATCCCAATAGTCTTCTATCTAAAATTGACAAAAAACTAAGAGGACGTTCTTTTTTTACGATTCTCAAATCATTAACAATTGAAGGGTATTGCAGGTCAGAAGTTGGAGCAACACAACTGTTGGCATACCAACCGATTCCTGCCAACTATAAAGCAATTACAAAGATGGAATCGAATCAAAAAGCTTGGGCAACAAATTAAATATACAATGATGAATAAAACAGAAATACATACGTTTGATGCCATCGTAGTAGGGTCCGGTATTAGTGGTGGTTGGGCTGCTAAGGAACTTACAGAAGGAGGTTTAAAAACCCTTGTCCTAGAAAGAGGTCGCACTGTAGAACATGTAAAAGATTATACAACAGCGTTTAAAAACCCATGGGATTTTAAACATGGAAGCCATTTAACCAAAGAAGAATTAGAAGAAAGACCCATTCAAAGTAGCCATTGCGATGCTACGGATAAACATTTTTATGTAAAAGATAGTGAGCATCCCTATATTCAAGAAAAACCTTTTAAATGGATACGCGGCTACCAAGTTGGTGGTCGGTCCTTAACATGGGGTCGACAGAGTTACCGGTTCTCTGAAATGGATTTTGAAGCAAATAAAGCCGATGGCCACGGTGTTGATTGGCCTATTAGATATTCCGATTTAAAAGAATGGTATGATTATGTAGAGGAATATGTGGGGATTAGTGGTACTGCAGAAGCACTACCCCATTTGCCAGATGGCGTTTTTTTACCGCCCATACCCATGAATGCTATTGAGAAGCATTTGAAAGAAAGTATAAGCAAGCACTATTCGGACCGCGTTCTTATTAATGGTAGAGTAGCCAACCTAACGGAGAAGAAAGAAGGTAGAGGGCGATGTATGTATCGTAATTTATGTAGCAGAGGATGTCCTTTCGGTGGCTATTTTAGCAGTAATTCATCCACACTTTTAGATGCTTACGATACGGGTAATTTGACACTTAGAGAAAACTCGGTTGTAAAAGAAGTTATTTATGATGAAGAAACAAAAAAGGCAGTTGGCGTTAAAGTAATCGATGCTATTACGAAAGAAGAAATCACCTACTATGCAAAAGTAATTTTCTTAAACGCATCTGCGATAGCAACAGCAGCTATTTTGATGAATTCTGTTTCTAAAGCTTTCCCTAATGGTTTGGGGAATTCTAGTTTACAAGTAGGGCATAATTTAATGGATCATGTGGTAAACGAAGGTACTTATGGCACGTATGACGGATTGCTGGATAAATATTACGAAGGTAGATCTCCGGGAACCATTTACATTCCAAGATTCCAAAATTTAAATGGGAACACAGAAAAAACCGATTTTATACGAGGATACGGAATTCAAGGAAAAGGGAAAAGAGAGAACTGGGAATCAAAAGCTACAGAAGGTATTGGTATTGCGTTAAAAGCGCAGTTACAAGCTCCGGGAAAATGGAGAATTTCATTGGGTGGCCGTGGCGAAGTACTTCCCAATTATGAAAATAAAATTTCCTTAGACCCTCAAAATCGAGATGAATGGGGATTGCCATTGGTTAAGGTTGATTTTGAATATGGTGCTAACGATTTAGCGATGATGGAACACATGACGAAAGCCAGCGAAGACATATTAAAAAAAGCTGGATTTGAAAATGTAGGAAGTTATAGAAATAGTCCGCCCCCGGGATCGGCAGTACATGAAATGGGAACGGCCCGCATGGGGGAAGATCCTAAATCTTCAGTACTCAATAAATACAATCAAATGCATGATGTTAAAAATGTATTCATCACCGATGGAAGTTGCATGACCTCTTCGGGGTGCCAAAACCCATCGTTAACCTATATGGCAATTACTGCAAGAGCCTGTCAGTATGCGATACACCAATTTAAATCAGACTTATTATGAAATATTTAAAACTAATAGGCATCATTTTGGTTCTGATTTTTTTATCCTTTGTAGCTGTTTATTTAATAAATCAACCAGCTTATACCATTAAAACGGAGGGTACATTATATGTGTTGAATAAGGCAAGTAATAGCATTACGATTTTTGATTTGCTTGAAGGTGAGCAAATCAAGGAGTTATCGGTACCCGAAGAACCCCACGAAGCCACTGTACTAACTAACCCGAATAGGGTCGTTGTAACCAATTATGGAGCACCGGATAGTGCAGGCAAAAGCATCACGGTCATTAATGGAGACAGGAATACCATAGAAAAAACAATTTCACTTGGTGAAAGTTTAAGGCCACATGGTATTATTACGATGCCTCAAGGTAATAAAGTTGGCGTTGTTACCGATATAGGCAATCACTTGTCGGTAGTGAATTTAGGAACAGGTGTGGTAGAAAAGCAAATTTCAACCCAGCAAGATTTTAGTCATTTGTTGGTACACCATCCGGTTAAGCCCTTGGTTTATATAACAAATATCAATTCAGGTTCGGTTAGTGTATTAAATGTTGAGTTGGATTCAGTAATGAAAATTATCCCTTGCAGTAAACGCACGGAGGGAATCGACATCATACCAGACGGTTCTGAAATCTGGGTAACCAATATCGAAGAGGATTTTATTTCGGTTATCAACACCGTAACAAATGAAATTACAAATCGTTTAAACACAGGTAAACAAGCTTTGCGATTAAAATTTTCAGTTGATGGAAAGCATTGTTTAGTGTCTAATGCTAGTGATGGCACTATTGCTGTTTTTGATACAGCAACAAAAAAAAAAATTACCACCATACGTATTCTGGGTAAAAAAAACATATTCGAAAAAGTGATATATCGCACCCCACGTCCAGTTGGTATTCTAATACATCCGAACGGAAAATATGCTTTTGTGTCTAATTATACGGCTGGCAGGGTTGAGGTGATAGACATGCTGAATTTCAGCATAGTCAGCAGTATTAAGGTAGGAGCTATGCCAGACGGTTTAGCCTTGATTAATTAAGGTTTTTTCAAGATGATTAAGAAACGTATAAAAAAAGTAGTTATAACATTAGGAGTGCTTTACGTATTATTTGTGCTCATAATTATCGTGGTTAGATTACCGTCTTATACTATACAAACCACTGGAAAATTATATGTTGTAAATAAGGTAAGTAGAGATATTCAGGTCTTTGATTTGTTTACTGGTAAAGAAATAGCGGATATTCCTATTGGTATACAATCTCATGAAGCAATAACAACTAAAGATGAAAACCGCATCGTCCTTACAAACTATGGTGATATCGATAGCGATGGAAGTATTATCAAGCATATAAATACAAAAACCAATAAAGTAGAAAAAACAATACAGGTAAAGGGAAATATAAACGTAAATGGTATTGTTGCTTTTCCAGAATCTAATAAAGTGGTTCTGATTGACTACCTCAGTAATGATTTGGTATTACTAAATATAGAAACGGATAGTATTGAAAAGCAAATACCAACGCAACAAAAAAAGAGCCATCTTGTAGTACTTCATCCTACTAGGCCATTAGCTTATGTTACCAACATGAAATCAAATTCGATTAGTGTTATTAATCTTAGTACAAGTGCCGTTGTTAAAATTATTCCCTGCGGATTAACAACAGAAAGTATTGATATTACTCCAGACGG
>JBLHNI010000113.1:0-9632 GCA_047650615.1 Maribacter sp. | reverse complement strand
TTCCAACGCTAAGATATACGGACTCGTGCTCGCGGGAGGGAAAAGTACGCGAATGGGCGTTGATAAAGGTTTGATTACGTACCACGGGCTTCCACAAAGAGATTATTTATATACATTGCTAAGCAACATATGTGACGCTACATACATGAGCATACGCGAAGAGCAGCGCAAAGGAATGAATGCTGAGGTAAATGGTATTGTAGATAGGAATGAATTTAGGGGGCCTTATAATGGATTGCTCTCTGCTCATCGACAATTCCCTGAAGTAGCTTGGCTTGTATTGGCCTGTGATTTACCCCTTATGGATGAAGCTGCCTTGCATGAACTGGTATCTCAGCGCGATGCTTCGAAAATGGCGACCGCTTTTGCTTCAAAAGAAAATCCGTTACCAGAACCCTTATGTGCTATATGGGAACCACATGCGTTTCGAGATTCACTTTCGTATTTGGAAGCAGGAAACGGTACCTGCCCTCGAAAATTCCTGATTAATAATGATACTAAATTGGTATTTCCTAAAAATGAAAATGTGTTGTTGAACGCTAATTCAGAGGCGGAGTACAAAGAAGCACTTGAAAAACTAGCAGTCGATTAATCGAAGTAAGACCTAATTTTTTTCATCCCTACAGCTCAAACACTTCATACCGCCGAGCCCATTTTGTTGATTCTCCTGGGCCAATATTGATCTCAAAAAACACTTCTGGGCTCACCACATGCGTACATCCCCAAAGGTTTATTTTGTCTGTGTTGAAATTACTATTTTCTCTAATTCCAATTTTTGTATTTAGATGTATGAGTTCCCATGCACTTTTAACCCGTTCTCCACCACTGAGATTACTAAAGAAAAAAGGTGCTGTTGGTATGCTATTAAAATGGATGCCGTTAGGACCAATAACCACAACCGACTCTGGATTTACCGTCTCTCCAAAAAGTTGCCGTTTTAGGTCAAATGGAAAACTTAGTACATAATTGGCTCCAATCATATCGTTATCTATAGCCGTAAAATTGTGACTGTATTCACTGGTATGAATCGCTTTTTCACCCGTATTTATTAAATGATAGTTAATCGTAAAACCTGCCTCTTGTAGTTTAATCTCTTTCCTTAATTCATAAGAATAACCGTTCACCTTGGTGGATATACAATCAATACTAAGGCTATTTGCTTTTGCCGTAGTCCTAAACGCTGCAGGCTTAATGGCATAGGGTTTATGAAACGTATAATTCGAATCTTCTTTTTTTAAAAGACCCACTCCAATTTTATGGAACCATTCTCCAATTTTAGTTTCTTCAAAACCCAAGGCGGTATCAATTCCGAATTCATTGTAAAATCCTTTACCAAATAGGTTTTCATTTCTACAACTTGGGTCTTCAACAGTCGCCAATGGTATGCCCTTGAATTTTACGCTTACAATTTTTCCAGTCCAATCAAATCTAGAGAAGTTGTAATTTTCAAGCGGAAAATCAATTTTAATTTCTATGTTTTTATTTTTAAGTAGGTGCCCCATGGTTCTAATATATCACATTATGGAAGAAGATAATTCTTCTTTAATTTTAAGCAATGGATAATACTTACTTTTAACACCAATCCCTAGACTTTCTCATCTTCCGCTTTTTTGCTTTTCACTACCTTAGACGCATGAACCCAAAACGGTATATAAGGCAAACCATTCTTAAAGAATTTGGTCCTGATGGTCAACGGAAATTAGCCAATGCAAAAGTTTTGGTGGTTGGAGCAGGTGGTTTAGGAGTTCCTGTTTTAACCTACCTAAATGCCATGGGGGTGGGTACTTTAGGTATTGTGGATGCAGATGTAGTATCAATTTCCAATTTGCATAGGCAAGTATTGTTTACAGAAGCGATGGTGGGATTGTTAAAGGTGCAAGCGGCCGCTGAACAATTACAAAAACAGAATCCAGAAACACAAATTAATGCATATCCTACTTTTTTGGATGTTTCCAATGCTTTGGAAATTATAGGAAATTATGACCTTGTGGTGGATGCTACGGATAATTTCCCCACACGGTATCTTATAAACGATGCTTGTGTCATATTAAATACCCCTTTTGTTTACGGAGCATTACATGGATTTGAAGGGCAGGTGAGTGTTTTTAATTACCAAAATGGCCCTACGTATCGCTGTCTGTTTGCAACTATGCCAAAGGCTGATGCCATCCCAGATTGTAATGAAAATGGGGTTTTAGGAATACTACCAGGAATTGTAGGCAATCTGCAAGCTTTGGAGGTGGTAAAAGTTATTTGTGGTTTAGGCGAGGTGCTCTCAGGAACACTTTTGCTATATGATGCACTCACACAACGAATGCAACGCATGAAGTTTTCACAACAATCCAAAAATTTGAAGATTGATAGCTTGGCCGATAGTTATCATCTTGATTGTGAGCTACCCTTAAAAGAGACCGGTAGTATTGCTATACGCCCCCTATTAATTGATGGACGTATTGAAGTGGTAGATGTACGCACGCAACAAGAGTTTGATAGTGATCATTTACAAGGAGCCAAACACATTCCATTAGATCAATTGGAGCAACGAAGCCATGAAATAGATCTAAATAAGCCCGTTTATCTCATTTGTCAGGTGGGTATTCGCAGTCAAAAAGCAATTTATATATTGCAGCAAAAGTTCCCTCAAAAGGAATTTATAAATGTAACAGGTGGTATGAACATGATCGATAGCTATGCAAATACCTATTGAACATTTAGTGCTCCTTTGCTTTGGATTCTTTGCAGTAGCCACCTTGTATTCCTCCGTAGGTTTTGGTGGTGGTTCAAGCTATTTGGCATTGTTAAGTATTGTATTTATAAGCTTTTTTGCTATCCGTTCCGTGGCCCTTGTTTGTAATTTGGTGGTAGTTTCTGGGAGTACCTATCTCTACTTTAAAAACGGACACGCACGTATCGCCGATTTTTTACCATTTGTACTTACAAGTATTCCATTGACTTTTTTAGGGGCTTCTATTAAATTACAGGAGAACGTATTTTTCATCATCTTGGGTACATCCTTACTGCTCTCTTCTGTTTTTTTAGCTGGTCAGACCATCCGTAACCTTCGGCATAGGAAAGAAACTAAAGCATATCCAAAATACCTAAGTTATGCACTGGGTGCGGCTATTGGATTTATATCTGGACTTGTGGGTATTGGGGGCGGAATATTTTTAGCACCTATATTGAATCATTTGCGGTGGGACAAGGCTATTAAAATTGCAGCTTTGGCTAGTTTCTTTATTCTCGTTAATTCTATTTCAGGATTGATAGGCTTAATGCATAGCAGTACCTTGGAATTACCGTGGATAGAAACAGGATGTTTGGGTATTGCAGTTTTCATTGGGGGGCAAATAGGTATTCGCATGAGTTTGCAACGGTTATCGGCTAACGGAATTAAACGCGTTACCGCAGTTCTTGTTTTTGTAGTTGGTGTACGTGTATTATTGGTAAACGGATTAGGAGTTTTATGATCACATTTAAAGAAGCATATCAAAAAGTATTGGCCCATTCATTGGATTTAGGAAACGAGGTGGTTCCCTTATTAGCCTCCCATGGAAGGATTCTAGCAGCCCCTATTGTGGCTGATAGGGATTTTCCTCCGTTCAACAGAGCGACTAAAGATGGTATTGTCATCAACTATGCAGCGTTGGAAGAGGGAAGAGCAACATTCAAAATTGAAGGCGTGGTAAGCGCAGGAATGCCACAACAGAAGCTAGCCGATAAGAATGCTTGCTTGGAAGTAATGACGGGCGCTGTGGTACCGCTAGAGACGGATACCGTTATCATGTATGAGCATCTTACTATTAAAGATGGATGGGTGACTATAGAAAAAGAAGTTCAGAAGGGGCAAAATATTCATTACAGAGGCAGTGACGAGACTCAAGGTGCGTTGCTTTTGGCGAAAGGCAAACGAATTGCTTCGGCTGATATTGGCGTCATGGCTTCGGTTGGTGCCGCTACCGTATCTGTAAAAGCGGTACCTAAAGTATGTGCCATATCCACAGGGAATGAATTGGTAGATGTGCATCAGATACCAGCACCCCATCAGATTCGTAAATCAAATAGCATTACCTTACAAGTAGCCTTGTCCAAGGTAAATATAGCCGCATCTACCTTGCATTTAAAAGATGAGAAACAAGCAATAGAAGAAGGGCTAAAAAAGGCATTACAGGAGAACGATGTCTTGTTGTTGAGTGGTGGTGTATCTAAAGGAAAGTTTGATTTTATACCAGAGGTCATGGATGCTTTGGGGGTAGAGAACGTATTTCACCGTGTGGCGCAACGGCCTGGAAAACCATTTTGGTTTGGCGTGCATCACGAATACAAAACGGTAATTTTTTCATTTCCCGGCAATCCGGTATCCACCTTTGCTAATTACCATTTGTATTTTCTGGCATGGCTACATACCTCATGGAAAATCCCTGTGGAAACGCATCATACAGTCTTAGGGACAACAGTGACAATACAAGGGTCTTTAACACGCTTTATTCAAGTGGAAACCTATTGGAATAATGCGAGATTATGTGCCAAGCCGGTTACCGAAAATGGCTCAGGAGATTTAACAAGTCTGGCCAAAGCTGATGGTTTTATCTGTTTAGAACCTCGGGATGCTGCTTATGAAGAAGGAGAGTTAGTCCCTTTTGTTCCCACTCGATAAATCAGGTGTTCTCCGGTGTTTCGTTCCTTGCTCATAGGCATAGGTTAATCTAATTAGGGTGGGCTCATCATACATCCTGCCCAAAAATTGTAATCCTGCGGGAAGGTTGCCAGTTGTAAAACCCATAGGAACTGTAAAGGCTGGCTGTCCCGTATGTGGACTTATTACCTGACTGTTGTCTCCTTTGTATCCCTCTTGAAAAAAATCAATTCTTGCAGGTGGTTGGTTCCAAGTAGGATAAACAATGGCATCTAATTTTAAGGAATCCATTAGCTGCTCAATGGCCTCACGGAATGCGATACGTTTCGTATCTGTATAGGCATCTAAGCAGGGGATTTCTGAATTTCCCCATCTGCCGCTGTTGGTCGCATTACGTTCCAATCGCTCTCTGGTGTAGTCAGATTTGGTACCAACGTTTATGATGTCCTGTATTGTTGTTAAAGCATCATTTTTCACATAGTCGCCAAGGAAGGTTTCTACATCTGTTGTGAAGCTTGCACACCATTGATTTTGGCGTAATGATGCGAAATCAGGAACAATCACGGTATCAATTACCGTAGCACCTAATACCTCTAAATCCAACAATGATTTTTCAAATAAGACTTTTATTTCCGGATATGGGTCATCATCACTTAGCGCTCTAAGTACGCCTATTCTAGCGCCCGTAAGTCCGTCTTTCAAAAGAAACTGACTGTAATTTTCAGGGATGTTTCCTTCCGAGTATTTGGTAAGCGGGTCTTTTGGGTCATAACCCGCCATCACTTCTAATACTCTAGTAGCATCTGCAACCGTTCTGGCCATGGGGCCTGCAATATCATTTCTTAAATAGAGGGGAACAATGGCACTTCTACTTACTAATCCCAAGGTGGCGCGAAACCCAACTAGCGCAGTATGTGCTGCAGGTCCTCTAACAGAATTACCTGTATCTGAGCCAAGGCCAATAGTGCCAAAGTTGACGGCAACTGCCGCTGCTGTTCCTCCACTGGAGCCTGCAGGAACATAGTCTAAATTATATGGATTTCTGGTCGTACCTGCTGTGGAACTTTCTGTATGCATGGGGCTAAAGGCCCATTCTGCCATGTTGGATTTGGCGAGTATGATAGCACCTGCATCCACCATTTTTTTAATGATAAACGCATCTTCCTCAGGTATATAACCCTGCAAGGCCAAGGAACCTGCCGTAGTGGGTATCCCTGCGGTATTAATATTGTCTTTTATGATAATGGGAATGCCGTGTAAAGGGCGTAAGACACCAGTTTTTGCAAATTCCTCATCTAGCGCCTTTGCAACGGCAAGTGCCTTTGGGTTTAGGATGGTAATGGAATTGATAGTGCTATCCAGTTCTTGAATCCGCTGTAGATAGGCGTTGACCAATTCACTGCTCGTATAGGTGCTTTCTTGATACGCCTTGTGTATGTCTGCAATCGTTAATTCAGATACGGCAATGGGTGCTATGGGGTTTTGTTCTTTGCATGAATTAAGTGCGCATAGAAAAAAGAGTAAAACGATTTTTGATGTATTCATATTCAAAGCTAATAAATTTAATTTTTAGACTGTGCTAATTCCTAGAAGGCTTTAAGGTTCAAGCTATTCTAGGAAATGAGTAAAAGTTCTTTTTTTAGGTTGTCACTTTATGGTTTTAGGGCTAAAGCATGGGTATGGTTTAAAAGAAGCACAACAACCAAAAGATGGATTAGAACTATGTTTTCCCGCCCTTTCATTAAAACAATCCCAAGATTGTTCCCTCACTATCCATATGGATATTTTCGGACGAAGGTGCTGATGGGAGGCCTGGCATTCTAAGCATATTGCCCGCAATAGGGATTAGAAACCCAGCGCCTGTAGCAATCTCGAACTCCCGAATATGGATGTCAAAGTTATCAGGTCGGCCTAGTAGGGTATCGTTATCGCTCAAGCTTTTTTGGGTTTTTGCCATACAAATAGGTAGCTTCCTATAGCCTAAAGCTTCAAAGCGCTTTAATTGTCTTTTGGCAACAGCAGTCAGTACCACGTTTTTTGCTCCGTAAATCGTTCTGCAAATCTTTTCTATTTTTAATAGGGGATTGTCCTCTAGATCGTAGGTTGGTTTAAAGTTCGCCGTGCAGGTTTCTGCAGCCGCTACTACTTTTTTGGCCAATTCGGCACAGCCTTTTCCACCATGTGCCCAACCATAGCTTAATGCTACGGGAACTCCTAGTTTTTCGCAATGGGCATAAATCAGTTCTTTTTCAGCTTCCGTGTCGCTGTTAAATGCATTGATGGATACGACTACAGGCAATCCAAAACTTTGTATGCTTTCAATATGTCGTTCTAGGTTGGGCAATCCTTTCTCCAATGCGGCTACGTCTTCTTCCGTTACGCTATTAAGGGGCTTCCCTCCGTGATACTTCAAGGCTCTAATCGTAGCGACGATTACAACGGCCTTGGGTGATAGCTTCGCTTTTCTACATTTTATATTCAAGAACTTTTCGGCACCAAGATCGGCTGCGAAACCCGCTTCGGTTACGACATAGTCCCCTAGGCTCATTCCCATCTTTGTGGCGATGATGGAATTGGTTCCCTGAGCGATATTCGCAAAGGGTCCCCCATGGATAATTGCGGGATTCCCTTCTAGTGTTTGCACCAGATTTGGTTTAATGGCATCCTTTAATAGCACCGCCATGGCACCAGCAGCCTTTAGGTCTTTGGCATAAATGGCGGTTCCTTCAAAAGTGTCGCCTATGTAGATGTTCCCGCACATCTCCTGCAGGTTTTCTAAGTTATTGCACAAACACAAAATCGCCATGATTTCTGAAGCAGCCGTAATATTGAACCCCGTCTCCCTAGGGATGCCACCTGCTTTACCTCCCAATGCGGTTATTATGTTACGGAGCGCACGGTCGTTCATATCCATACAGCGTTTCCAGAGTATGGTACGTGGGTCTATGCCTAGGTTTTTGGTCTTGCTTTGTATGTTGTTGTCTATGAGTGCGGCGAGTAGATTATTTGCCATAGCTATGGCATGAAAATCTCCAGTAAAATGTAGGTTGATATCCACCATAGGAATTACCTGACTCCATCCGCCACCTGCAGCACCCCCTTTTATACCGAAAACAGGACCTATACTCGGCTCTCTTAAGACGACAACCGACTTTTTACCTATATGGTTTAACCCATCGTTTAGACCAATGGACGTGGTTGTTTTTCCTTCTCCGGCAGGGGTAGGGGTTATAGCCGTAACCAAGATGAGTTTACTTTTGCTAACCTGCTCCTCGTTTATTAAACGCAGGGGTAGTTTAGCCTTTTCATTCCCGTAATATTCCAAATCGGCTTCTTGGATATCTAATTTCTTGGCAACTTTTCTAATATGCTGTGCTGTAACTTTCTGTGTAATTTCTATATCGGTCATTTTAGTTTTTTATTAGCGTTTGTAATAAGCGGCGTTGCATTGGTGTTGGTATTTTAAAACTAAGGATAAAGCACAGCGAAGCTTTTATGATGAATACGGGGTCCCCTTTTAAATTTTCCGTACTTCGAAAATAAGGATAAAACATTCAGATTTGTAGGTGCCACCTATGTTTTGTAACCCATGGTTATTGTTGCTTATCCCAAGCAGGATGTTTTTTCAATTCGTTTGCTAACATTTGTTTAATATGTAGCTCCTCTTCTGTTAGTACGTCTGAAAGCAAAGGTGTTTCTTCTAACTTGTCCTTGGCTAGATTAAAAAATTTACCATCTTGATAGAGTTTGTATTCCGTTGTTCTTACGAACTGATTCCGATATTGATTCACTAGCTTACCCCATTGTGGGTCATAATGAACAAAGCTTGTTTCTCGCGGATTATGTGCTTCCCCTTTTAGTAGCGGGTAGAAGCTTTGTCCGTCAGATATTGTCTCTTTTTCAACGATATCGGCGAAGGTTGGAAAGAAATCACTCAATTCGATTAACTCATTGTACACCATTCCTTTAGTTATCTTTTCTGGCCAAGAAATTACCAACGGAACATGTGTACCGGTATCTATCGTATTCCCTTTTGCACCTCGTACCCTGCCTTTTTTGGTATCAGAATATACACTTGGGTGGGTGCCATTGTCCCCGGTAAAGATTAGAATGGTGTTTTTATCTAGATTTAATTCTTGAAGCTTGGCATGTATTCTCCCTACAATTTTATCGGTGTATGCTACCATATCTTTAAAGTAGGTGGTGTCATTTTTCGTTCTTAACTCTGTATTTGTCCAGTCTTTGGAGTCTGGCGTAGGAACAAAGCGGTCGTGTACTAAAACCATGGGGTAGTAGATGAAAAAGGGTTGCTCCTTTTTTCGTTCTATAAAATCCAGGATGTAATTCGCAAATAGTTCAGGACCGTAATCGGTGGTTTTGCTTTCTAGAAAAGCGCCGTTTTGTTCAATCAAAGGATTGGCATACCTGCTTCCTCTTTTTGTTAACTGCCACAAGCAGTATTCATCAAATCCAAATTTGATTGGTTTTGCGTTATCCTCCCAGTTGGGAATTTTATCTTTATGAGATTGTCCGTTTAGTTGCCACTTCCCAGCAATACAGGTCGCATAACCTGCCTCTTGCATTAAATTGCCAAAGGTGTACTGGTTGGTGTTCAAATTAGCAAAATAGTCGTAGTTGCGATAGTTGTAAAAGCCCGTCATTATTTTAACCCGAGAAGGGGTGCAAAGGGGCTGCGAGATTGCTTTTGAAAAGCCGATACCATCGCTGGCCAAACGGTCAAGATTAGGGGTGTGGTAAGAGATTGCGCCATTGGTACTTAAAGATTCATAACCCATATCATCTGCCATAATAAGAATGATATTGGGCCTGTCTTCGGTGCTTTCAGACGCACAAGAACAGAGTACTTGGGTAAAAAGAAAGAGAAGTAGTACTAGGTGTTTTTTCATAGACACTGGAGTTTTAAATTTGGTTATTATTTTAGTTTTGGGAATAGGTCAAACTTATAAATGTAGTGGTGATATTAAAAATAGACAAACCT
>JBLHNI010000112.1:0-9731 GCA_047650615.1 Maribacter sp. | reverse complement strand
ATGAGATTCTTCTTGTGCTAAGAATGACAAAAAAAATCAAAATTGTGTTTCACTGTTTTGATGTGCCCTATTAAAAGATATTTTTAGTGGTTTTATGTAACTAAATAACCCTGTGCGCCTAGTGTAGGATAGTTCAATTAAATAAAGCTTTTTTCATTAGTACCCCGCTGCTTGACCATCCTTTCGAGATTCAGATGCTCCTGTAAATACCTTTTTGTCCACATCAACCCCAATAGCCTGGTAACCCCCATATATACCTACTCCAAAAGAGATACGATGTCCTTTTTTACGTAACTCGCGAATGGTTTTGTAATCAAATCCACTTTCAAGATTAAGTGTTCCACCATTGGTCATTACGGATCCTGTTGGTTGTGAGCTTCCGCTATGACGCATGCGGGGAGCATCTCCCGCTTCTTGTAAGTTCATGCCAAAGTCAATAACGTTAACCACAATTTGTGCATGCCCCTGAGGCTGTACGGCACCACCCATTAAACCGAAGCTAACAAAGGGTTTGCCTTCTTTCGTAATAAAAGCTGGAATAATAGTGTGGAACGGTCTTTTTCCAGGCTCCAGAGCGTTCGCATGTTCTTTATCTTGAACATTAAACATCTGCCCTCTATTTTGAAGCACAAATCCCAACCCGTCTGGAACCATACCAGAAGCAAATTCCGAATAAATACTCTGTATCAACGACACCATGTTCCCCTCCTTATCCGCAACCGTTAAATACGTTGTATTGCCACTTTCTATTTCAAAATCACCAGCGGGATAGGTAGCTGCCGATGAAGCCATATCAATCATTTCACGTTGTTTTGATGCATACGTTTTGGATAATAATTTTTCTATTGGAATCGTATTAAAGTCTGGGTCGGCATAGAATTTAGCGCGATCTTCATAGGCCAGTTTTTTAGCCTCGGTAAGTACATGAAGATAATCTGTACTTCCAAAACCCATGGATGTGATGTCATAACCTTCCAAGATGTTCAGCATTTGTAATGCGGCAATCCCCTGCCCATTTGGTGGTAGTTCCCAAACATCATAGCCTCTATAATTAACTGAAACCGGTTCAATCCAATTGGATGTATGCGCTACAAAATCCTCATAGGATAAAAACCCACCATGCTTTTTTATATAATCCGAAATAGTTCGAGCAATTTTTCCTTTGTAAAATGCCTCCCTACCTTTCTTGGCTATTAATTCATAGGTATTCGCGAGATTTGGATTTTTGAATACTTCACCTTTTTTAGGTGTCCGTCCATTAATCATGTATGTTTCTTCAAAACCAGGCTGGTCTTTTAACGCTTTATAATTGGATTCCATTTCGTAGGCAATAACTTCTGATACTGGAAAACCATTTGTTCCATAATTAATAGCGGGCTGTAGCACTTCCTCCATCGGCAGTTTTCCAAATTTTTCATGCATGGCAAACCAACCATCTACGCAACCAGGTACAGTAACCGGTAAGGGTCCATAGAACGGGACGTACTTCATCCCCTTATCTATAAAATAATCTATGTTTAGTGATTTGGGCGCCCGTCCACTCCCATTAAAACCATACAATTTTTTTTCTTTGGCATTCCATACGATGGCAAAAATATCTCCACCAATACCGCAACTGGCTGGTTCTACGAGTCCAAGCATTGCGTTGGCTGCAATAGCGGCATCCATCGCACTACCTCCTTTTTTTAATATATCTAAAGCAACTTGTGTTGCTAATGGCTGACTGGTTGCCGCCATTCCATTTTGAGCAATAATTTCAGAACGTGTAGTAAACGTTTCACCGGTAAGTCTATCTTGGGGTTTCAATACCGTACTTACCGAGAGTAATAGCAATAAGCTTATTAACTTTTTCATTTGACACTTTTTAGTATCATATAAAATTACCTTAAAACAGATGGTTTACAAACGAAACTGAGATGAATTGTATACCTCTTTCCAATTTGTCATTATACACCTCTTGGAAGTCAAAATCTATAGCAGTTGCAGAATATAAGCTAGTATGCTATCCGCAATATTTTTATAAGTTACTGGTTGTTAGTCTAGTGTTTCGAATAAAGCAAACATCTTATTAAGACCTTTGGTGAATTGATACTGTAGTTAGCTTTTTATATACTAAAAGTATACAAATAGTAATGCTCTTAGGGTAAGCACTATCACTACCAGGAAATAGGATAATAATCTTTTAGAAACTTTCCACACCAATGCTTTCCAGTGTTGATACCATCAAATAAGGGGTCCATAACCCTGGCGGCTCCATCAACAATATCTAATGGTGGTTGAAAATCGTGAACTTCTTGTTTCTTTTTTGCGAGTTCCGCAGGATCTTCGTCCGTTACCCAACCGGTGTCAACCGCATTCATATAAATTCCAAATTTCGCTAATTCCCCTGCAGCCGTATGGGTCAACATGTTCAGTGCAGCTTTCGCCATGTTCGTATGTGGATGTCGCGCCTCCTTAAAAAAGCGATGAAACTTCCCCTCCATAGCAGAAACGTTAATAATATGCTTCTGGCCTGTATTTTCCTTTTTCATGAGTTCTGATAGGCGGTTACACAAGACGAACGGAGCAACCGAATTTACCAACTGTACCTCTACCATTTCGGTGGTTTCAATAGCACCCAGTTTTAAACGCCAACTGTTAGTTTTACGCAAGTCTACTTGTTGTAAATCGGCATCCAACTCGCCTTCAGGAAAAACTTCTTGTGATACTAAACTTGCATCAAAACTATAAGGAATCTGAGAAAGCTTGGCAGAAGCGCTAAGTCCAATACCTGGCTCTGGCCCATGCCAAGATACTGGCATATTTTTATTAGCAGAAACGCTTGCCGTAACTCCTCGGAGTTCTTCTAAACAACGGCTATGATTTGCCAATAAGTCCCTTGCGAATTTGGGCAGCTTCTCCATAGGTGTTTCCTCATTAGCCATTAAGTGGGTATAAAACCCTGATGGTCGGCGAACTGTTTGAGCGGCATTATTAATGAGAATGTCTAGTTTATCATAATTTTGCTCCATGTAATTACAAAAGATTTCTACACTGGGGATATGCCGTAAATCCAAACCGTGAATGTGCAAGCGATGTCCCCATTCCATAAAATCGGCCTCTTTTGAAAACCGCAAGGCAGAATCTACAGGAAACCGTGTGGTAGCAATTACAGTTGCACCACCACGCAACAACATAAGGGTAATATGATAGCCGATTTTTAAGCGAGAACCCGTAATTATGGCAACCTGACCTTTAACATTAGCCGTTTGAAAGCGTTTTAGATAGTTTAAATCACCACATTCCGTGCACATGGTATCGTAAAAGTGATGTAACGTATCAAATTTCGTTTTACAAACGTAACAGTCCCTTGGGGATTCCAGTTTTAAGGTCTCTTTTTGTTCCAAATCCGCCGCACTCAATAATTTTGGAGCTTCAAAAATGGGATTCTCCCGAGCATAGCGTATACCAGTCTCGTTTCTAGCACTTTTGTCCTTTGCCGCTTGCTTTCGCTTTGCCGCTTTTTTACCATCTTTTGTACGTCGAGAGAATTCTTCACGACTGGGCCTTGATAGCTGTCCAGCAGCTTTAATCAATGCTATTCTTAAATCCTTAGGTATCTCGAATATCTTATCGGTATCGGTGACCAATGTTTCTAAAAGGACAATAGCATTTTTGACCTCTTCGATATCGTTTTTGGAATTATTCTTCGATATACTTTTATTCATTCCTAAAATATTAAACTAAAATTCTATAACTACTATCAAGAATGCAAACAACGCTTTTTGTTGTTGAAAACAAGCGAATTACCATAGGTATATATCCGATTTGCAGACCATTTTGTATTAGGCGCGAAACTACGATTTTTATGCTCTTTTATTGAGAAAAGTAAAAAGAAAAGGTAGCGCAGTAATTAGCGCAGTTTAAAATAATTAGAAGGGACTACTTATAAAAGATTCTGTAAATTATATTTAAAGAAATGGGCCCTGTCTGTAATGCTTTGCATGGAATTTTGGGCGAAATTACCCCCTTGTTCCAAGTAGTAAAATTCCAATGCTAATCTATCCTATTTGGGAAGCATCTTACTGTAATCAATGGAGCCATTCCCTAATTCGCTATAATCCCTTGTTAGCTTGTCCATATCTTTAATATGCCACATCATAAAACGTTTCGGTGCCATGGCAATAAGCTCTTGGGGACTTTTTTTGGCAGAATGCACAGCCCAATATAAGACGAGCTGAATCTTTACTAACGAAGCATCTGTTCCATTAATAATCGTGTCAAACCCCGTTGTGTCTCCATAGGTGTGAAATTCAAAATCGTGATTATGATAGGCAAAGCCCAAGTCAGCTTTTTTCACTTGCTCGCCAATCCAATTTAGTAGTTCCGGTAAACGTTCAAAGGTTTCTAATGTTCTATGCTCCGGTGCCATCCAAGGCCATGTAATATAGCTATTCTTCAAAGTTAATGCACCGGTAATACAACTATCCACGAACTTATCCAAGTCGTCATTAGAAGCATTTACGTAATCCGTAAAGCCATAGTGACAAATAGAAGAGGACAGGCCCAAGTCATCTAACAATTGTTTAAAATCTTTGGCCTTATACCCATAGTAAGCAACTTTTTCTGCATCAAACCCATAAAGTTCCAAATCTTTATACCCTAAAGATTTTACCGTCTTCAAACTACCTACAAGGTCTTTTGCCAAGGCATCCCTAATCGTAAACGCTTAAAGCCCCACTTTATATTTAGGTTTTCCTACAGACGAAAATAATGACGTTGGTAAGATGTTGGCGGACCAAAATAATCCAGAATTTTTAACAAAGGTTCTTCTGTTCATCTCTTCTAGTTTTTTGGATTTAATCAGGTCGGATCTAATTTGCAAGTTGGGATAATTCATCAAAAACTATTTAGGTTTATATCTTAAGCATGCAATACCCGTTATATGAAATTAGATTTTTGACCAAATACGCTTCTTAATACAAATTGAAACTAATCAAAATTATGATACAATAGACTCATTAATTGCCTCAATAACTGCATTTGCGGCACGTTCGCCACTAAGCATTGCAGCATTCAATGAACCGTTTAAAAGCTGGTCACCTGCTAGAAATATTTTGGAGGTTAACCTAGTTTCTGAGGGTGCCATATCATATTGAATATTGGATAGCTCTGGTAAGGCCTTTTTGATTTGATACCGCTTTAAAAAAGTAGAATCATGTATAGAACATAAAGAAGCCAGTTCAGCACGTACTTCTTTAACCAATTCTGCTTCACTCATTTGATGTGATTTTACCACCGTTACGGAAAGTAAGTTTTCTGCGCCACTATTGGCCATTGGAAGTGAAGAATGATAAAAAATGTTATTTATTAAGGCGTCAGTATTCGTTATTAATCCAATCAAGGGTTTTTGAATGGTTTTTGTTTTTGTTGTAAAATACAGCGTGTCACAAGATTTCCAGGGTTGCTCCTGATTTCTGAGATTGGGCACCAAATACGATGCTTCGGTTGCAATGATGGTGTAATCTACCAACACTTCGATCCCATTTTCAAAAACTAATTTGCCATCAGCGCAGGATTCAATTTTGGTATTATATACAAAGTTCGTTTTTGATAATTTGGATACTAATTGCTTTGGGATAGCTTCGATACCAGCTTTTGGAAGCACGGCACTACCCGTTCCGAACATCTTATACACAAATTGGAACATTCTAGATGACGTATCTAAATTGGGTTCTAAAAAGATACCACTGAAAAATGGTTGAAAAAAATCCTTTATTATTCCGTCACTAAACCCTTTCGCTTTTAAATAATCTAATGTGCTTGTTTCTGTCTCCGTAAAAATCAATTCTATAGCCTTATTTTTAAGTTCACGGTTCAATTGAAAAATCTTCCATTTATCGCCAAAGGTGCCAATACTAGACGATAGTGTTGGTAACAGTAGGGAAAGGTTCTTCAAAGGATCGCCTAGGGTGACTTGTCTTCCATTTTTAAATAGGATTGCTCCAGGTAAAAATTTAGTTAGATCAAGGGCGGTATAGTCCAAATAGGTGCGTGCCACAGGATAAGCATCTAGCAATACTTGAAAACCATGATCTAGCTGATACCCGTTAACGACATCGGTCTTTACCCGACCTCCTGCCCTATCCGAAGCTTCGTAGATGGTTGGGGAATATCCTCGGGACTCTAGGACTTGGGCGGCAATTAGTCCGCTTACACCAGCACCGACAATAGCAATGTTCACTTCCTTTTTCATGTTCGCAAAAATAAGGAATGTATCGCTTTATCTTATAGGGATTAAAGAAATTTAGAAAGTAAATATCTGTAAAAGTATATGTCGGTTTTTGAGATAATATCAAGATAATAGAAGAGAAAGAAAATATAGGAGGTAATGAGAAAAGTCCACATGGAATAGTCAAAAAAAGTTGAAGAGAGAAGTGGGTGAAAAAGATTAATTGACCGGTGCATGCTGTGTTTGAGTTTAATTTGTGCAGTAACACTTGAGCTTGGCACTTTGCCTTATCAATACAAATCGGTTAATCTGGGTATAGGCGCAATATCAACTCTCTGGCGGATGGCCATAAATATCCTCGAACACGGTATCAAAATTTTCACGCAAGTAGGCGTTCAATTTTTTCTGGTAATCATCTTTAAGCCAACTTAAGAAGTTGTAGGTACTTTTACTAATACACTTGGCATAGACTTGAATTCGATTATCAATATCCTGCTTTAATAATTTTGCTAAAGCAATAGCATCATACACATCCTCACTATTTTCAATACAAATATAAGCATGATGGGCAATCGACTGTTCTAAAACTACTTTGGATGATTGCCCTGCAAAGGTGGCGTCTCTATAGGTAACTTTAATATCAAAATAAGTATTATCAGATTTAACAAACTCTTCTTTGATATCGTCGGAAAGGTCGTGTTTAAAAACACCTTCTATCTCTTCATCATCCTTGATACGATCTATATAGTAATTTGGAGATCTAAAGATAGCCTGCCAATCCAAATCCGCTCCCCAAGGCCCGAAACGATGCATATTGTTACCTAAATCTATCACAGTAAATTTAGACTTGTTATTCAGGACCCTTGATCCTCTACCAATCATTTGGTAGTAAAGGGTTAATGATTTTGTGGCTCTATTTAAGATGATGGTATCTATAGTAGGTTCATCAAATCCCGTAGTTAATATACTTACAGAGGATAAGATAGCGTTGGGTGTTTCCTTAAACCATTTTAATATTTGTTTCCGTTGTTTTTTGGTCGCGGTATTGTCCAAATGCATAATGGGTAAACCTGCATTTTGAAACGTGTAAAACACCTGTATTGATGTTTCAATACCATTATTAAAAATTAGAGTTTTTTTACCTTTTGAATGTTTATTGTAGGCCTCCAATAGCTTGTTTAGCATGGACGGACTCGTATATAAATCCGCAGAAGACTTCACCGTGTAATCTCCGTTAGAGCCTACCTCTAAAGATGTAAGACCCATGTCATATTGAAAAACTTCTGCCTTGGCCAAGAATTCGTTCTCAATAAGGTTTTCTATCGATTCCCCGGTAATGAGTTCATCATAGTTACCTTTCATAGGTAAATCCTTATTGGAGCTTAACGGTGTAGCAGTTACACCCAATAAAAATGCGTTCTCAAAAAACTTGAATAATTTGGTAAAGGAATTGTAATGTGCCTCATCTATGATGACTAAACCCACATCAGAAATATCTAATTTTCCGTCGTTGAGCCTATTATTTAGTGTTTCCACCATCGCTACGTAACAACTGTAACGCTCTTGATCATCTAAATTTGCTTTACTGTTCACGACCTTGTTCACAACGCCAAAACTAGTAAGCATGCTAGAAGTCTGGTTGCACAGCTCTACCCTATGTGTCATTACCAATACTTTTTTGGAATGATTCTTTAGGTATTGCCTTACAATTTCAGAAAATATGACAGTTTTTCCTCCTCCTGTAGGTAACTGATACAATAAATGATAATCGTCTCTTTCGGTATCAAATTTTTCGAAAATATTCTGAATGGCACCCTGCTGGTAACTATAAAGTTCCTTATCAGTTTTGCGCTCTTGTATTTCAAAAGTAGTTTCTAGCATCATATATTTTTCGGAGGGCTGCTAAGATACGATCTTAGGCTGCTTTATGCTAATGATTGGGATGAAAAGGAGTAACTACCCGGCCAATACACCTATTACTAGCTTATGAAGACATCAAAAATTAGCTAAGACTACGTTTTATTAAATCTTGTGTTTCTTTAATCGCCTTTGATGAAGAAAGCGATAAAGAACGTAAAACAAAATATGTGTGTTTTGGTATAACCCAATGATGTAAAGGAAGTCTACGGTAATACAAATGGAGTACTGAAAAATCTATGGGTGAGTATACCATACCGAACATATCAGATTCTGTGGTAATGGATCTATTTATTTATTTTTTTTTCTGGTGAGGAAGGTGATTTAGAACAAGTTAAAAAGTTCACCGTATTGAAAGATTCTATGCTCTTAGATAATACCAGGTAAGAAGACTTAGAAATGGCCGATGTTCGTACTACTAGTCAGAAATAAACCCTTTAATTATTTAATTTCCTGACTAGGTTTATAGTAATACATTTTATGAGAGAGGGCCTAATGGCCCTCTCTCATTGCTAAAACTCTTTTGCTTTTTTTAAATACTTATACCCTGTATTTTGGGTTTTCTTTCAATTGTAATGTATCTATATCCCTTTTTCGTTAAAACGACCAGGCTTTTAAATAAATCACATAATCTTCCTTCGGGGATTAACATACTAGTTTGATTCTATAAGGAGTTTTAATCAAAACAGGAATCTAGTTTAAATACCAGCTAATGTTTTTAAAATTGAAAAGAAGCTCCAATTTGAGCAATACCTTTATATCCAAAACCTAATTCAGCTTACGCTGCGAGCTTTTTGCCTATGCGAAAACCGAGTGCAGTAGCTTGAAAACTAAAATTAGTATCATATTCGTAAGTCGTAAAATAGGCTAAGTCAATACCCGAATACATTTAAAAACTTGGCTTTTAAGTGTATCTATAGTCCGTCTCAATAGCGATGGTACTATTGAAAAATTCAGCTATAGTAGGGGCACTTAAACCTAAGATATTTGAAAAATTAGTAATAGCTTTCAACTCTTCATAACTAATGTTTGCACCGATCATAAAGCGATTTTAAATCGCATACTTGTATCCTAAATTAAGGACACTACTACTCTCTGTATCTTTAAATATAGTATTGACAAATTCATAGAGACTATGCCTGCCATAGCCAAAACGAATTTGACTTGTTCCTTGGGTTTGTGCCTGTTAAAAATTAAGACATAAGCTTGTAAGTATGATGATTAGACTAATAGTTTTCATATTCTATTTTTTTAGTTAATTTGGGTTTTAGTTTTTTAGCCTGTGTTTTATAAAAAAAGCCCTAGCTACTATGCTAAGGCTCTTTACCTGGTATGTAAATCGTTCCCCCTAAGATTTACGTACTAGTGTTAGTGTCTTTTTTAATCTAATGGCTCAATTTTAAATATTGCATCTGCGGCGTCCCCATTAAACTTTAATTTAAAAGGGTCAAAAGGAGCTTCTAATGCACTTAAATAAGCAAGATGATCTTTATCACTAACGATATCGATATATCCATACATTTCAGGGGTACTACCTTCATTTGTAACATTAGTACAATCAAGTTCTACTAATGTTATTTTAAAACTTGATCTAATTTTATTG
>JBLHNI010000111.1:0-9774 GCA_047650615.1 Maribacter sp. | reverse complement strand
CGCTTTCTACATTGGCCCACGTTTTGGTAGACGTTTCCTTTAACGCAATTGCGGTATTGTTAAATCCAACGCCCCATTGGTATAGTCCAAAAGTGATAACGCCCAGTACGATTAATGCAATAATTCCTTTTTTCATGATTCGTTTGGTTTTAGGTTGTTCTAAGATATAAAAGTATATTTTCGTGGTTATAGTTGATTCTTAATTTTGATAAGTTCCGCCTTTACTCCTTCCAATTTTTGTATGATATCAAAGTTAGATAATGTTTTTTGTTTTTCCTCCTTTAAGTGTGTCTTTGCGCCATCCAGCGTAAAGCCACGTTCTTTTACCAAATGATAGATAAGTTGGAGATTTTTTATATCCTGAGGGGTGAATTTTCGATTTCCTTTCGCATTTTTTTTGGGTTGTAATACATCAAATTCCTTTTCCCAAAAGCGTATAAGGCTGGTATTTACATCAAAGGCACGAGCAACTTCTCCAATGCCATAATATCTTTTTTCAGGGAGTTCTATTTGCATTAGTCCAGGGATTGATTTTCTTGGTTTGCATATTTTAACATATTCTCAAATTCTTCTGGGGATAAACTACCATAGTAGAAATTTAAAGGGTTTATACGGTCTTTATCCTTCCATACCTCATAGTGCAAATGAGGCGCTTCTGAACGTCCTGTACTGCCCACAAAACCGATTAAATCCCCTCTTTTTACCTTTTCACCATTCTTAACGTTGTATTGGCTAAGATGCGCGTAGAGGCTTAAATATCCGTAGCCGTGATCAATTCGGATGTGTTTTCCATATCCAGATGAATTATTATCAGCTCTGATTATTTTACCATCTCCGGTTGCGTAAATCGGTGTTCCTTTTGGTGCGGTAAAATCCATCCCATAATGCATTTTTCTTGCCTTTGTAAAAGGATCTGAACGCCACCCGTATCCAGATGCCATTCGTTTCAAATCTTCGTTATTTATAGGTTGTATGGCCGGAATAGCCATTAAAAGCTTTTCTTTTTCCTCTGCTAACTTGGTGATTTCATCCAAGGATTTGGATTGTATGGTCATTTGTTTCTTAATAATATCCAACCTTTGGGTGGTAGCGATGACCATATCGGAATTATTGAAACCCTCCAGTGATTTGTAACGGTTAATACCACCAAAACCTGCACGTCTTTGTTCTTCCGGTATAGGATTAGCTTCAAAATAGAGCCGGTATATGTTGTTGTCTCTGTCTTCTATATTTACCAGAACATCTTCAATATGTTCCATTTTTTTATTCAGAAGCTCAAATTGAAGTTCGTAATTTTTCCCTTCTCGAGCCAAGGAAAGTTCCCTTGGGGTGTTGATCAAGTTGGTGTTTAGAAGTAATATCAGCCCTAAAAAACCAAAGAGGAATGCCCCCAAAAAGAAAAAGACAATATTGCGGTAGCGTCTAGATTTTTCCGGTTCTATCTTTCGATACGATAGCGTGTCTGGGTCGTAATAGTATTTTACCTTAGACATGAATAGATTTTATACTATTTTTGCGGTTTATTTTTAACATAACAAACAAATATAAAAATTGTTTTCTACAAACAGTTAAAATTTGTAAAAGCTTAGCATTTTAGATGAATTCCAAGGATATACGAAAGCAATTTTTACAATTTTTTGAAGGCAAAAAGCACAAAATCGTGCCTTCTGCCCCTATGGTTATTAAAGATGACCCCACCTTGCTTTTTACAAACGCGGGTATGAATCAGTTTAAGGAGTATTTTTTGGGAATCTCCGAACCTAAGGCAACAAGGGTATCGGATTCGCAAAAATGCCTTAGGGTAAGCGGGAAACATAATGATTTGGAAGAGGTGGGAAAGGACACCTACCACCATACGATGTTCGAGATGTTGGGCAACTGGAGCTTTGGAGATTACTTTAAAGAAGAGGCTATTACTTGGGCATGGGAATTGTTAACCGATGTTTTAAAGATTGATAAAGAGAGTCTATATGTTTCTGTTTTTGAAGGTAGTGATGATGCGGATAAGCTAGGAAAAGACAATGAAGCTTATGATCTATGGCTTAGGATTGTGCCGGAAGACCGAATTATTCTAGGTAATAAAAAAGATAACTTTTGGGAAATGGGAGACCAAGGCCCTTGTGGCCCCTGTTCGGAAATTCATGTAGATATACGCTCAAAGGAAGAAAAGGAAAAGGTGTCGGGTGCAAGTTTGGTAAATGCTGACCATCCTTTAGTAGTAGAGATTTGGAACTTGGTTTTTATGCAGTACAACCGCAAAGCAGATGGTAGTTTAGAGCCTTTGCCTGCGAAGCATGTAGACACAGGAATGGGTTTTGAAAGGTTATGTATGGTAATGCAGAACGTTAAATCAAATTACGATACCGATGTGTTTACACCTCTAATACGTGAAATAGAAACTATTGCTAATGCTGATTATGGAAAGGATGAAGAGGTTGATATCGCTATACGTGTAATTGCTGATCATATTAGGGCAGTGGCGTTTTCTATTGCGGATGGTCAGTTGCCGAGCAATACGGGAGCAGGGTATGTAATCCGCAGGATTTTAAGGCGTGCCGTTCGTTACGGGTTTACTTTTTTAGATACAAAGGAGCCTTTTATGTACCGTTTGGTAAATGTGCTTACCCACAGTATGGGAGATGCATTCCCTGAATTAAAAGAACAGAAGCAGCTGATACAGAATGTTATTAAGGAGGAGGAACATTCCTTCTTAAAAACTCTGGATCAAGGTTTGGTGCTGCTGGATGTCATAATTTCCAACGCCAAGACCAATACCATAGACGGAGGTAAGGCTTTTGAGTTGTACGATACCTTCGGATTTCCTATCGATTTAACTGCACTCATCCTAAGCGAAAAAGGATATGCCTTGGATGAAGCCGGATTTGATGTAGCCATGCAAGCGCAGAAAAAACGCTCCAAATCGGCGTCTGAGATGTCCAAACAGGATTGGGAAGTGTTGGCCTATGATAACGAACAGGAATTTATAGGATATGATACGTTACAGACCGATGTGAAAATTGTAAAATACAGAAAAATCACATCCAAGAAAGAAGGCGTACAGTATCAATTGGTGTTTGATTTTACTCCGTTTTATGCTGAAGGAGGCGGACAAATAGGCGACAAAGGCTATTTGGAATCTACAGATGGCGATGTGATATACATCATCGACACGAAAAAAGAAAACAACGAAATCTTGCATTTTACTAAGAACCTTCCCAAAAAACTGGAGGGCACTTTTAAGGCCGTGGTAGATACCAAACACAGACAGCTTACAGAGGCCAATCACACGGCAACTCATTTATTACACCAAGCTTTGCGCGAAGTATTGGGGACGCATGTAGAACAAAAGGGTTCCTCCGTGCATCCCAAATCGCTACGGTTCGATTTTTCTCACTTTTCCAAAATGACAGATGACGAGTTGGAACAAGTTGAGGGTTTTGTAAACGCACGTATAGAAGGGCAAATAGCCTTAGAGGAAAAACGTAATATACCCATGGAAGAAGCTTTGGCATCTGGAGCTATGGCATTGTTCGGAGAAAAATATGGGGATACCGTGCGCACAATAAAGTTTGGCAAATCGGTAGAACTATGCGGTGGTACACATGTGAAAAACACCGGAGATATTTGGTATTTTAAATTGAAGTCGGAAGGTGCCGTTGCTGCTGGAATCCGGAGGATTGAAGCCATTACAAATGATGCCGTAAAGGAATACTTTTTCGATAGCAACCAATCTTTAGAGGATATCAAGGAAGTATTGGGGAACGCCCAAGACCCTATAAAAGCGGTATCCAGTCTTCAGCAAGAAAACGCAGAATTAAAGAAGCAAGTAGCACAGTTGTTAAAGGAAAAGGCAAAAAACCTAAAAGAGGATTTGACTCAAGAACTCCAAGAAGTAAACGGCGTGCGATTTTTGGCAAAGCAGATAGATTTGGATGCTGCGGGTATTAAGGACCTTTCTTTTGAAATGGGACAGAACCAGAATAATTTGTTTCTACTTTTCGGAACCGAACAAAACGGTAAGGCACTTTTATCTTGTTATATTTCTAAGGAATTGGTGATTTCCAAAAATTTGAACGCTGGGACCATTGTGCGCGAACTTGGTAAACACATTCAAGGCAGTGGAGGTGGTCAGCCATTTTTTGCCACGGCTGGAGGTAAGAATTCGGCGGGAATAGGGGAGGCTTTGGAGCAAGCGAAGGCTTATCTTTAGTAGTTTAAAGGATTTAAAATTTAGTTTTAAATGAAGTATTTGCTAGGTGTTATTCTTTTGGTATTTATCTCCTGTTCTGGTGAAAATTTTAAAAATGCATCCGAAGTCATTCTAGAAAAGGAAGTAGCTATAAAAATCAGTTCAAAAGACTCGATTAATATTGATGCTTATTATAAAAAAGCATGGGATGCCGGTATGTATTCAACGAAATATCAAACCTATTTGGATTCCGCTTTGATGATAAAGCCAGATTCTGCATATCTCTGGCAACAGAAAGCCATGCCGCTGTACAAAGCTCGAAAATATTCAGTTGGGAAACCTTTTTTAGAAAAAGCCGTTAAATATAATCCTGAAGGAAATCTAGATTATAGTGGGTTCATGAAATGTATTTTTTCAAAGGAATATGAAGAATCCATAGCAGAATTATTAGAAGCTAAAAAGCGGTTCGGAGATAGCTATGTGATGGATCATACCTATAATTTTTATATAGGGTTAGACTATTTGCAACTAAACCAGTTTGATAAGGCTAAAGAATATTTAATCAAAAGTAAAGCGCAACAGTTTTTAGATTTTCCGAATGATCCGCCAGAGGAGTCTTGTCACTACTTAGATTGGTTTTATTTAGGGCTTGTTGAAGACGAGCTTGAAAATTACGAAGTTGCCATTGAATATTTTGATATGTCGCTAAAGGTTTATAAAAATTTCGGAGATGCTATGTATTATAAAGCGCATAGTCAATTGGCTTTAAATCGTGTTGACGAGGCAAAAAGCACCTATGAAAAGGCCTTTGAAAATAATCAAAATACGATTAATGAGGACAATGTATTTTACGAAGTGTATCCATATCAAATATTTCATAGGTTAAGTCCAATGTCGCAATCTGAAAAATGAAACTCCAAACTCAAATTCCATTAACAAAAGCAGGTAATCAAATAGATTATGCTAGTCAGTTGTTATTGTTAGGTTCTTGTTTCTCAGAAAACATTGGGGCTAAGCTCAATTATTTCAAATTCCAAACGCTACAAAATCCGTTTGGAATTCTTTTCCACCCTTCTGCAATTGAGAATTTGGTTACAAGAGCTATAGAAAAGGAATACTATATAGAAGAAGAGCTGTTTTTTTTAAATGAACGTTGGCATTGTTTTGATGCGCATAGCAGTTTAAGTGATGTGTCTAAAGAAAAACTATTAGAAAACCTAAACGCGCAACTTATTCAGACGGAGGAGTACCTAAGTAAAGCGACTCACATTAGTATTACCTTAGGTACAGCATGGGTATACCGGAAAAAAGAAACGGAAAAAACCGTTGCCAACTGTCATAAAGTCCCCCAAAAAGAATTTGACAAGCGGTTATTAACTGTTGCGGAAGTAGCTACAAGCTTACAGCGCACAGTTTCTCAAATTCAAAATATAAATAAAAAAGCACAATTAATAATTGCGATTTCACCTGTACGGCATCTTAAAGATGGTTTTGTTGAAAATCAAAGAAGTAAATCACACCTAATAACGGCAGTACATCAATTGCTGGAAGTTTCCTATTTAGGAGCTAAGGGTTTTTATTTTCCGTCCTATGAGTTGATTATGGACGAGCTACGGGACTACCGTTTTTACGAAAGGGATATGGTACACCCTAATCAATTGGCCATAGACTATATTTGGGAGAAGTTTGCAGGGGTTTGGATATCTGATGACATCAAAGAAACTATGAAAAAAGTAGAGGAAGTACAAAAAGGTGCTGAGCATAGACCTTTTGACCCGAATAGTGTAGGGCATCAAAAATTTCATAATTCCCTTCAACAGAAAATAGACGATATTAAGAAAGCATTTCCGTTCATGGAATTTAGTTTGTGACCACTAGTAGTTTTATATGAAGAAAGTTTTAATAGGTATTGTAACGGCATTAGCTGTTTTTTTTGTTTTTCGAACTTGCGCCGATGACAAGGAAGCCAAGGCAATTCTGCAAGAAAACTCCATGCTGCTTCAGCAGCAAATAGATAACGTTTCTAAATTAATAGTTACTGAAGGCCATTTTGCTGAGGTCTATAATTATAAGGATTCCAAAGAACTATTTGGACCTTTGATAACCGCAGATAAAAAGGCTTTGGTCGTAGTAAATGCAGATGTGTTTATTGCCTATGACCTATCTAAAATAAGCTTTGAACTGGATCAAGTTAATAAAACACTGCGTATAAGCAGCATTCCCGAACCGGAGATAAAACTGAATCCCGATTTTGAATATTACGATGTAACTTCTGATTACCTGAACCCTTTTGATGCGGGAGATTACAATCAGATAAAGCGAAACGTTAAAGCCTCCCTACTTAAAAAGATAGAAACATCTACGCTAAAGACAAACGCAAAGAATAGGCTGCTGAGCGAACTCCAAAAATTCTATATCTTGACGAATAGTATGGGCTGGGTATTGGTTTATGAAGATGTTCCTATTGGCGATTTTAGCGAGTTGGAACTTAAACAGTAGCGATCGTAGGCTTGTCTACTAAAGATAAACCGTCATCAATTAAATGTCTCAGTTTTGGTTGGTTGTGCTTCACTTGCTCTAAATAATTTTTGATATTTAAGGCGAAATTAGTATCCCCATTGGTAATTGCTAATTCATATAATTCAACGGATAAAAGCCAATCTTGAGGAAATCGCTCTTTTATTTCTTTAAATACCTTGTTTCTTGAAATAGAGGTATTCTTCCCATCCCTAAAATCCCGTATTTGTTGGTAGTATAGCGTTATTTGATTGTTCGGATTATCCTCCTTGTTAGCAATGGTTTTGCTTAGTTCATGGTCTAAAAGATCAAAACTGTTTATATCTGCCGGGCCGTTATAGGCAGAGACGATTTGTTCTCCAATAGCCATGTTATACGGTTCTAAATTAGACTCAAACAGTATTTTTCCTTTATGAGTAACGGAACAGTTCTCAAAAGTGATGAGAATGATTTGTCCTTGAAGGTTTCTCGTCCCTGTAATTATTTTTCCACTTACATTGATATCGCCTACAAAATCTAAGGAGACAACTTCTCCTTCGTAAATATTGTACGCCTTTAAGTCCCTCGGGCTCATTTCCTCAATGGCAATGTTGATGCCTTTTAGGCGGCCTATTGGTGAGCCAAATCCGGTAGTGTGTTTATTCGTATCCTGTCCAACCAATTCTTTTTCATGAAATGCGAGAGCAGATCGCCCCTCCGTCTGAAAATAAACAGGCTGTCCCTCATATGCTATCACATTCTCAAAATTTCCAGAGATCTGTAATCCCGTGCTTAGTTCTATGGTACCTAGCTCTTTGGAATGTATCAATTTTTGGATACCTTGGAGTCCGCCTGTTCGTAGGGCCATGGTATTGGTGAAATCCTCTAATACCTGGTTTAGAAAAGCAAAGTCTGGCGTTACGAACAGTTGTGGCTGCGGTTTAGTAATATCAAAAGGAGTATGGGCTGCCGCTATAGAATAAGGGATTTTTATAACTTCGTCTGTCATACACCAAGCGCTTTCACCAATGGAAGATAGCAAGCCAGCTCCATATATTTTCGGATTTTCTAACGAGCCTATAAGCCCGTATTCCACCGTCCACCAATGCAGGTTTCTTATGAGCGCCATTTCGCTTGGTTCGCCCATGTTTTCTTGAAGCACCTCAATATGCTTTTCGGCTTTTTCTATTTCCAAAGGGTCGGTACCCTTGGCCTCTTTAATGATAGACAAGTGACGCACCGCTTCGTAGAGTTCAAAATCCTTGGCACTGGACACCGCTTTACATCCAATTTCTCCAAAACGCCTAAGATATTCAGCATACTCTGGGTTGGCAATGATAGGTGCATGACCTGCACCTTCGTGAATAATATCCGGAGCAGGCGTATATTCTATATGTTCTAGCTGGCGTATATCCGAAGCAATAACCAGTACATTGTACGCCTGAAACTCCATAAATGCTGCTGGCGGAATAAAGCCATCTACGGCAACGGCAGCCCATCCCAAATCCTTTAGGATACGGTTCATACCGTACATGTTCGGAATGTGATCTACGGAAATTCCTGTCTTTTTTAGTCCGTCCATGTATGAGCCGTGTGCAACTTGGCTCAGGTAGTCTACATTTTTTCGCATCACATAGCGCCAAACCGCTTGGTTCACAGCTGTATAGTCAGCATAATTTTGCGGTTTTATGTATTGTTTTAGATGCTTTGGAAGTTTGTCTAGTATGGGGTTGCTTTCGTAGTTCATGATTAGGATAATTTAACGGCGTTGCCTTGGGCGTCAAACAGGGAGCGCATAGAAAATGCTTGAGGAGTATCCCCATGCTTTTGATGGTGTTCTAATTTTTCCTTCCTTAGCTCCAAGGATGGCACTTCGCCTGCAGGTATCCACCACATAATAAACTGAGAGGGTTTCGAAAGATCAAACCATTTTTTCTTGTTCTTAAGGGAATAACTATAAACGGTACCATACACAAAGCTTTTAAAAGATTTCATGCCTTCCCATACACTTATATTAATGGCTATCATTTCATTTTTGAAGGGTGATTTTAGATGCGATGCAGAACGCCCTTCCTCGTCTTTTAAGCGCCATAAAAATCCAGGACTTTCCTTTGCAAGTTTATTTTCCGGTTTCAAAACATCGACAAACTCTTTTATCATTGGGTCGTCCAGCGGAGCGCTAAAACATGAAATATTAGCTTGTGCAAGATGGTGCATGATATATTAATATCTATTAAAGGTAGTTAATAAGGGTTAATTTTATTTATATTGATTTTATTTTAGTAATAATTCCTATTTAATTGATAATATGAAGGAATATAGTATGAATTGTATAGTTTAGTAATACACAAAACAGGAAATAGTATGCCGGAAAACTTAGACAGTATAGACCGACAAATATTGAAAATCTTAGAAAATGATGCAAAAACGGGTGCAAAAACGATTGCAGAGAAGTTGGGGCTTACCAAAACTCCTGTATATGAACGGATAAAAAGATTGGAAAAGGAGGGGTATATAAAAGGCTATGTTGCTATTTTAAACACGGAGAAAATTGAAGAGAGTATCACTGTATTTAGCTTTGTTTCCCTAGAGGCTCAAAAAGGGAGCTTCATGGATGATTTTCTTTTAAGGATTCAAGAGCTGAAAGAAATAACGGCTTGCTATGTAGTAGGAGGGGAGTTTGATTTTCTATTAAAGGTAACGGTCAAAAATTTAGATGCTTATTATGATTTTGCAAAATCCAAAATAGCCAGTCTCCCCAATATCGGTGCAGTAAAAAGCGCCTTTGTGTTGAACGAAGTCAAAAATAGCCAACATTTCCCGCTATTGTAGAAAAATAAAATCCAGCTTGCATCTTCAAATACAAGCTGGATTTTATTTATGTTACCTTCTTAGTTAGCAGTAACCCCACTAGGCGGATATTGCTCCATAATCTGTGAAACAAACTCTTTTATGCGCTGTTCTTTCTTTTGAATATTTTTGGTGTTGGCTAAAGTGCCTTCCCCTTTTCCTTGCCAAACCAGCTGTTTGCTTTTGGTATCTACCAAATCTATATATAAAGAGCCTTCTGTGCTTGTACTTACAAAGTT
>JBLHNI010000110.1:0-9790 GCA_047650615.1 Maribacter sp. | reverse complement strand
TAGTATTCCGGATAACATCGAAGCTCATGATTTTAATCAAGACGGTATAGCCGATACGCTGTTCACCGATTCCGATGAAGATGGCGACGGATTAGATGATGGATATGAGGGTAATAGCACTGTAGACGCAGATGTTAATGACGAAATAGACGACCCAATAAATAATCTACCTAATACGGATAATGATGAAGAACCCGACTATAGGGATACGGATGACGATGATGATGGTATAGCAACAATTGATGAAGACTTAAATGAAGATGGTATTTACCTTAATGATGATAGTGATGAAGATGGTATTCCAAACTACCTAGATTCTGATCTAGAAGTTCAAGGAGAGACTGTTGAAGTGTTCAACGTGCTTACACCAAACGGAGATAACGTACACGATGTGCTGCGTATAGATGGCTTGGAGAATTACCCAGAGAATACGGTTCGAATTTATAACAGATGGGGAGTTTCAGTCTTTACGACCAAGGCTTATGATACAGATGGTAATGTCTTTGATGGATCTTCTCAAGGAAGGGCAACCGTTAATCAGGATAATCAATTACCGGTTGGAACGTATTTCTACATTATTGACTATAAAGAACCGAGCGGAAATATGAAATCACTTTCAGGGTATTTATATATAAATAGATAAAAGCATGGGAAGTATATTATTACACATAAACCGGTCACGTAACATAAAGTACCTTGTTCTTGGTGTCTTATTGTTCGTGAGTGTTGCCGCGGTTGCGCAACAAGATGCTCAGTATACGCAGTACATGTACAATACGGTGAGCATTAATCCTGCATATGCAGGAGCCAGAGGGCAGATGAGTATAGCAGCTTTACATAGGTCTCAATGGGTAGGTTTGGACGGTGCACCGGGAACCCAGACATTTAACATACACTCTCCAATTGGGTATAGAGGTTTGGGAATGGGGGTTTCAATTGTTAATGACCAGATAGGTCCTACGTCTGAAACTAATTTTGATATGGATTTTTCTTATACCATTAATATGGCAAAAGAAGCCCGTCTAAGTTTTGGTGTGAAAGGAAGTATCAATCTTTTAGATATTCGCTTTTCTGAACTAAATCAATTTACATCAGATCAAACCTTACAACAGGATATCGATAACAGACTATCCCCTAATGTAGGTGCAGGAATATACTATCATACAAGGGTCTTTTACGCCGGTCTTTCTGTTCCTCGGTTTTTGGAGACTTCACATTTTGAGGAATCCTCACTATCAACCGCAAAAGAGCAAATGAATTTCTATTTAATGACAGGCTACGTTTGGGATGTAAATCGTTTCCTAAAGTTCAAACCTACTATTTTAAGTAAGATTACCCAAGGTGCTCCCTTGCAGGTAGATGTTTCTGCCAACTTTATGTTCAACGATAAATTTATTCTCGGTGCGGCTTACAGATGGGATGCAGCGGTAAGTGGTATGGTCGGTTTTAACATATCTAATAATTTTCTTATCGGTATCGCTTACGACCGTGAAATAACCGAATTGGGTAGTGCAGCATTCAACGATGGCTCTTTTGAAGTTATTTTCAGATATGATTTTATATCTATAAAAGATAATATTAAGTCACCAAGATTCTTCTAATTCCGAGACGTTAAATTTTATACTACCATCTATTTATTTTATGAACTTCCATTACCCTAGCTTGCGTAAAGATGTTATTTTTACAAAATGAAGGAAGAAGAGGTAATTTTAGTCAATGAAAATGATGAGCAAATAGGTGCCATGCCTAAAATGGAAGCTCATCAAAAAGCCCTATTGCACAGGGCGTTTTCTGTTTTTGTTTTGAATGAAAAAGGAGAAACAATGCTCCAGCAACGTGCAGGACATAAATATCATTCCCCTTTATTATGGACTAATACTTGTTGCAGTCACCAACGCGTAGGAGAAACCAATATCCAAGCTGGCAAAAGAAGATTACAAGAGGAAATGGGATTCTCGGTTGACCTTAAAGAACTTTTTTCCTTTATCTATATGGCTCCATTTGACAACGGATTAACCGAACATGAGTTGGACCACGTTATGGTTGGATACTATGATGATGCCCCTGTAATAAATGCTGATGAAGTTGCGAGCTGGAAATGGATGACACCGAAAGTTATAAAGGAGGATATTAGTAATAATCCCCATATCTACACCGCTTGGTTTAAAATAATATTTGAGAAATTCTACCAACATCTGTTGGATAATATTGAAAGAAAATGAAAGTAAAAGTTAGCAGAAGGGCTCATTTTAATGCTGCCCATAGGTTGTACAGGAAAGATTGGAGCGATACAAAGAATACCGAAATATTTGGTAAATGTAGTAACCCAAATTTTCATGGGCATAATTACGAGCTCATCGTAAGTGTAAACGGAAAGATAGATCCTGAAACAGGTTTCGTTATAGATGTAAAGGTGCTAAAGGACTTGATAAAAGCTGAGATTGAGGATGCCTTTGATCATAAAAATTTAAACAAAGAGGTGCCGGAATTTATGGAACTGAATCCAACAGCGGAGAATATAGCTGTAGTTACTTGGCAAAAACTGAGACCACATATAGATGCCGAACACGACTTGGAAGTTATTTTGTACGAGACCCCTAGAAACTTTGTGACATTTAGCGGATAATGGGTTTAAAAGCAGGTGCTAAAATACCTTTGTTTATATTGGACTTATAGTGAAGGTGTTCCTTTTTCGGTAAAGGATTTTATTCGAAAGCACGCCTTTGGTGTTTATTTCTATCCCAAAAAAACAGGTCTGGCTGTGCTAAGGAAGCCTGTGATTTTCGAGATAGTTACGAGGATTTTAAAAAGTAAGGAGCAGAGGGGATTGGAATTAGTGCCAATGCCGCCAAAAGTCACTCCCGATTTGGTAAAAAGCACGACCTATCGTTTATATTACTCTCCAATAGTAAAAATGCGGTACGGAAACAGTTTAAAATAAAAAATAGTCTCTTGTTGCTTCTAGGTAGGGAAACTTATGCAGTGGACGAAACAGGAACTATAGTGATGGTATATAATAGTATTAATGCTTCCGAACACATGAAAAGACCATTAAAAGCGTTATTGATATCTAAGAAGTAACCTTAAATAAAATATGTTCATGAACATACATCCTTTAAAATTTCATCCTATTCTAAAAGAAAGGCTTTGGGGTGGCACGAAATTGAAAGAAGTTTTAAACAAGCCTATAGAAAGCGATATCACAGGTGAAAGTTGGGAGCTTTCAACGGTTGCTGGCGATGTTTCTGTTGTTTCTAACGGAGATTTGGCTAATACTTCTTTGAAGACTTTAATCGATAAATTTCCGGAAGCACTTTTAGGAAAAAGTGTCGTGAACCGATTTGGTAAGGAATTTCCAATCCTAATTAAATTTATTGATGCAAAACAGGATTTATCCATTCAACTACATCCTAATGATGAATTGGCACTAAAGCGCCACAATTCTTTTGGCAAGACCGAAATGTGGTATGTTATGGATGCCGATGCAGGATCGGAACTTATTGTTGGTTTCAATAAGGATGTAACCAAAGCTGAATATGCTAAGAGCTTGGCAGACGATGCCTTATTGGATCTTTTGAACTATGAACCAGTAAAAGAAGGGGATACTTTTTTTATCAATACGGGTAAAATACATGCGATAGGTGCAGGGGTGCTACTTGCAGAGATACAGCAAACCTCTGACGTTACCTACCGCGTATTTGATTTTAATAGAAAGGATAAGGACGGAAATCTTAGAGAACTCCATACAGAAATGGCTTTGGATGCCATGGATTACGATAAGAAGGATGATTTTAAGGTGATCTACGACACTGTTTTAGACGAAGCTAACGATATGGTAGATTGTCCTTATTTTAGGACAAATTTTTTGAACCTCACAAAGGGTTTTGAGCAGGATTTGGCTGCTAGGGATTCTTTTACGATTTATATGTGTGTGTCAGGTACCGCCAGTATTAGCACAGATGATGGAGAGGTAGCTGTTAAGAAAGGGGAAACTGTTTTAATACCCGCATTGGCAAATCGTATTCGAATTAAAACGGATGGTACAAAATTATTGGAAGTTACTATTTGATAGTAATCTTATTTTTAAAACGTTAAAGTTGTACTTTTGTAAAAAAATATAGTAAAATGGCAAGTGTTCGAGATTTAAAAAAAGATATCAATTATGTATTAGGCGATATCATTGAGGCAGTTTACATAGTTGAGGCTGCAAATGGTAAGCAAGATTCCAAAGAGGGAGTGAAAGTTATTGATGGTGCAATAGCCACTTTTGATGATTTAATAGCAAAAGTAAACCAAAAAGATGTTGAAAATAGAAAAGCACACTTAACTGCTGTGCGCTCCGAATTAGAAACCAAAGCAAAAGGTTTGGTAGATGATTTGAATAAATTAAGTTAAACCTAATATTAAGGTTTATCCTAAAAAAGCATCCGTAACTCGGATGCTTTTTTTATGATTTCTTTTTCGCTAGTAGTTCGGTCAGCTCTTTGCCGTATTTAGAATTTGAAACGTCAACAGGCAATACAGAAGCTATAGAGTCTAAGTATATTATATTTGCATCTGGAATTTCCTTAACGGCGATGTAGGGAGCTATGTAGGAGTCTTTATTATTTATAGCGAAATTTATGGCATAAATATAGTTTCGTTTTATTTTATTGGCATAGAGCAACTCTATCGAATCCAATTCTTGCTGGCCATACTGCGCATTTTGGTTAGCAGCCATTTGTATCAATTCAAGACTTCTTAAATTATTTTTTGACATGACTTTTTGATATTCTTGGAGTTTATCGTGACTTTTGGACCCTGTAATCGTAGCTTTGGTATCAAAGGTATTCCAGTTGGTTTTTATAGTGATAAGACCCCGTTCTGCAAAAAATGAAAGCCTGTCGTTTACATCGTTATTATCCTTTTTATTAAGGTATAAATAGAAAAGCTCAGGACTTTCCAGTTCTGTTTGAAACGTAAAATTTCCGTCTCCCTCAATTTCTAGCGAGTCTACTGTTACAAGCGCAGTATCCTTTACGTATTGCAGATACAGCGTGCCTTTTTTGAGCCCCTTTATATTGCCACTTACGGTCATTGTATTTTCAGTTTCTCCGGCGCAGGAAACGACCAAACATAGAATACTTAGGGAATATAGAAATTGCTTCATGTTATCTTATTAGGCCACAAATATCAATAAAATTATTGTAAATAGGCTTGCTCTAAATCGATTAGTTTTGATTTATAAATGTGAGGCTACCTCCATTAAATAGGCGCAAAATAAGGCTCCTCCGGTACCTACTACGTATCCAAGAACGGCTAATAATACCCCAACCGAGGTCAGTGAAGGATGAAATTCTGCTGCAACCACAGGTGCGGAAGCGGCGCCGCCAACATTAGCCTGACTTCCAACAGCCAAGAAAAAGTAGGGCGCCCTTATCAGCTTTGCGACCAAAATCATGAGTCCGGCGTGTATTGTAATCCAAATAAAACCAACGGCTATCAAGCCAGGATTTTCCAAAACCTTTCCTAAATCCATTTTCATGCCTATTGTAGCTACAAGGATATAAATGAACACGCTACCAATTTTACTTGCCCCGGCACCTTCATAGTTTTTTGCTTTCGTAAATGATAGTGAGATACCTATGATTGTAGCTAAGACAACCATCCAAAAGAAACTAGACCCCAAAAAGGAAAGAAAACTCTTTTTGTCACTTACCGAATCAAAAGTTTGGGTTAAATAATCGCTAATATTATTTCCGAAAAAGTGAGCTATACCCACTGCTCCAAAAGCCAAGCAAAGCATAATCATATAATCATTAAGAGTAGGGATTCGTGTAATTTTATCGGTGAATTCAGTTACTTTAAGCTTTAGCCTTTCTATGCTGGATGTGTCAGCTTTTAACCATCTATCTATCCGTTCTGTTTTTCCTACACCAAGCAAAATTATAGCCATCCAGATATTGGCTACCACAATATCTATTAATACCATTCCTCCGTATTTTTCTGGGTTATATTGAAATATCTCTAACATAGCGGCTTGATTCGCACCACCACCTATCCAACTCCCGGCAATAGTGGAAAGACCCCGCCATATGGCATCAAAATCGTTACCTCCAACCGTTTCTGGAGAGAAAATTGAAACCAAAAGAATAGCGATAGGGCCACCAATGATGATACCCGTAGTACCGGTAAGGAACATAATCATGGCTTTGGAGCCCAAGTTAGCAATCGCCTTTAAATCAATACTCAAGGTCATTAACACAAGGGCGGCGGGTAATAAATACCGACTTGCCATAAAATAAAGGTTGGAAGTATTGTCTGAAATGAGACCACTACTTGCTAAAATAGCAGGTAGTAAATAACACATAAGCACGGCAGGAATTATAGAATAGAATTTTTTCCAAAAACCTGTTTTAATACTAGAGGTATAAAAAATGAAGCCTAGGGCTATTGCTAATAGTCCAAATACAACGGAGTCGTTGGTGATAAAAGGGTCTATGGGGGTATTTTCCATGGTCAAAAAACGAAGTTTTTCAAATATAATCAAATATCCAGATGTCTCCGGATAAAGTCGGCTACACCGCTATCTGTATTTGCTAATGTAATATGATTGGCAACTGTTTTTAATTCGGTTCGAGCATTGGCCACGGCTACCCCGCAACCAGCTGCTTCAATCATTTCAATATCGTTGTAGTTATCCCCAAAGGCTATAATGTCTTTCAATGATTCCGTTTGTTTTAGAATATATGCAATGGCAGAACGTTTGGAAACTGATTTAGGCGCAATTTCGATTAAGGTGTCATTAGAACGGTACATATTCAACTCATTACTGAAATTGTTTTTCAATAGGGGCGTAATTTGATCTGCACTTTCCTTACTGCACATTAGCATGACTTTATGTGCACCTTTATGCTTTAGCTTAGTCAGCGTAGATTTTGTCTGTTCAAAAGTAGGTTGTGTTTTAGTGTGTTTAATCTCTTTTTCTACGCGTTCCGAGGTTTTAGGAACAAACCAGTTATCATGTGCATACACTCCTAAATCTATACCTAAAAGTGAGGTCATTTCATGTACTTGCGATAAAATTGTGTAAGGAATGGTTACCGATAAAAGTGTTTTGGCACCATGCAGAACAAGGGCGCCATTATAGCATATAATAGGTTGCTGTTCAATACCCAATCGTTGTTGAAGGTAGTACATGCCACTGGGCATTCTGGCAGATACCAGAACTATCCGAATTGTATTCCGTATTCGTTTTATCTCTTGTATGGTAAAGTCGGAGACATCGTCCTTTGTAGACAGTAAGGTGCCATCCAAGTCAGAACAAAGTATTTTGTAGTTCATCTTAGATATTTAGCCAGTAAGACAGTTTTAGGTTAATGGAGCGAAATCTAGGAGCGAATACGTCTACTGAGTAATTGTCATTGTATACAAGAAATAGGTCTGATAACGGAGCAAAGCGCCATTGCAGTCTGGAATTAATACCTAAGTTATCCCTTTGGTTGCTGTACTGTACTAAGGTAGACCAGAAAATCGATTTGCTAAAGGTAATATCTACTTTCGGACTTATCAACCAAATATCGGCACTTGGATATGGGTTTGGTAATTGTATTTGATCATAATTGAATAGCAAGGATATAAAGGCTTTGGGTTGAAAGCGCATGGTCATAGTCCCTTCTACCGAGAATCGGTTTCCATTAAAAAATCTTCCTACGGACGACTGCACCTCATAGGAAAAGAGTTTTCGCTGATCGGACTCATACCCGAATTCAACGTTATTGTAGTGGTATCCTTGATTTCCAGGCAAAGGGATGGCACCATCCTTGGCAGTAGGGTCAAAGTCGCTAAATAAAAAGGTATAACTATTGGATACCTCGAACCTAGCTTGGGACTGATTATTGAATTGGAGTTCATATCTGGTTTGAAAATCGTAATCGGTATTTTGAAAATCCCTACTAGGGCTCCATCGAATATTAGGAAAAAATTGAAACGAATGGTTTTGAACAATCCCTGTTTTAGGCCAAAATACGCGCTCAAGACTCAGAATTGTTTTAAAGATATCGGTTCTACGAATAAAACCCAGATCGGAACGAAAATCTTCGTCTACAAAAGTACCTTTTGCAAATAAATTAAACTTTCTAGTGTTGTAACGTATGGTTGCGCCAGAAGCTATATTACCATTGTTGTCACCTGGTTGAAATGATTTATGAGTGAAAAATTTTCCGTTCCAAGTATTATCTTTAGAGGCTAGATTATAGTCAATGCCTAATACTCTATTGTATGCATCTTCAGGTTCCTGGAAATCATAGTCTGTAAAGGATTCCTTGTTAATAAAGAATACGCCAACGTTCGAACGAGAAAAAACACGTTGCTGCAACGCTATCATTGTGTTGTTATTGGATGGGATTTCATTTTCCAAGTCCTCTGCCGTCTGTATGTTTAAGAAACCTATCCTTAGGTCTTTGGTTAGTTTGCCGCTAAGACGAGCACCTCCAATAAGATTGTTTTCTATGCTATTCCCTAATGTGTCTTGACCGATACCTATCCGTCTGGAGAAAAATGGGTTTACATCGAACCCGTCTCCAAAACTTGCAAAAAGATCATTATTATCTATGAAAAATTGACGACGTTCTGGCAGCGCAATTTCAAAGCGGGTAAGATTGGTTATGAAATTATCGACCTCTACTGTAGAGAAATCCGGGTTTAAGGTGAGGTCAAGGTTTAAGCTATTTCCTATCGATATCTTGGCATCTGCACCAACCTTGAAATTATTTAGATTGTCGCTACTTTCAAAGTCGTTTGCCATAAAACTATTTACATAGGGGATAAGCGCTAATGGCGTTCGGGACTTTCCTAAAGGTTTTTCAAACACCATATCTCCCATAAAAGCAAGATTATATATGAGTTGATTCTGGGGTATTCTTGTCCAGGTACTTCGTTCGTTCGATTGTGTTTCAATACGATAGCTGTTAAAACGCCATTTGGTAACACCCTCCTCAAATTTCAAGGAAGTAAGTGGGATTATCATTTCAGCAGTAAAGTAGTCATCATAAATTTTTGCATCGCCTTTCCATTTAACGTCCCAGGATAGATTAAAATCACCCTGACCTGTGCCGCCGTTTGCAATGAGTGCTTCGCGCCTAACTCCATAAGGGTTTATTCCAAATAAAAAAGCATTAGTGCCATCATTAAAAGTGTCAAAAACTAAGGAAAAACTATCACTTCCACTACCTCTAAAGTCACGCCTTAACGATGGCGTTGCATAATTTTTTCCACTGGAATATGCCTTGATACCTACATATAAATTCTTGTCGTCATAAAGTATTTTGATTTTTGATTGCTTTCTTGCTTGTATCGAATCTAAAGGAAAATATTCCCAGAATTCATCAGCGCCATTACCTGCTATTTCCCAAATAGACTCGTCCAATATACCATCAGCAATAATATTTTCTGAAATAAACTTTACGGTAAATGATTTTTGCTTTTCCTGACCAAAAATGATCAAGAAGGTGAAAAGAAATGTAAAAGAGAAAAAAGCTTTGGTCATAATCTAATAGTTGATTTTAAAATAGAAAACGATACAGTAAAACCCTAATATAAATTTCAGCGCTTAATTTTTATTGAACTACTGGTGCTAGATATTTAGCCAGTAAGAAAGTTTAAGGTTGATAGAGCGAAATCTAGGAGCAAATAGGTCTACCGAGTAATTGTCATTGTATACGATAAATAAGTCGGATAACGGTGCAAAGCGCCATTGTAGCCTTGAATTGATGCCCAAATTATCACGTTGATTACTGTATTGAACTAAAGT
>JBLHNI010000109.1:0-9824 GCA_047650615.1 Maribacter sp. | reverse complement strand
TAGCTAGTTACGAAAAAACAATCATCTTTCCATGATAAATTGCCAGATGGGAATTAAATAGTATCCTTTACAGTTTGTATTTTTGTCCTAAATTTAATAGCACCCATGTATAAGTTTATCCTTCGTCCTATACTTTTTCTGTTCGACCCTGAAAGGGTGCACCATATTTCTTTTTCTTCCATACAGTTTTTCTCAAAATTAGGGTTCTCTAGTCTTTTTCGATTCTTATTTGTTCTTGAAGATAAACGTTTGGAAAAAGAGGTGTTTGGACTAAAGTTTAAAAACCCTGTGGGACTAGCGGCAGGTTTTGATAAGAATGCCCTGCTGTATAATGAACTTTCTGATTTTGGATTTGGCTTTGTAGAAATAGGAACCCTTACGCCAAAACCACAAGCTGGGAATCCTAAAAAACGATTATTCAGGTTAAAGGCGGATAAAGCTATTGTGAATCGAATGGGGTTTAATAATCTAGGTGTTTTTGATGCCGTAGAGCAATTAAAAAAGAAGCATAAAGTACTTATTGGAGGAAATATCGGAAAAAATAAGGTGACGCCAAACAAAGAGGCGGTGAAGGATTATTTAATTTGTTTTGACGCACTTTTTGACCATGTAGATTATTTTGTTGTAAATGTTAGTTCACCCAATACTCCAGGATTACGTGAGTTGCAGGATAAAGAACCCTTAACAGCCTTGTTGAATGAATTGCAATTGGAGAACAATAAATATTCCCAAAAAAGAAACATAAAACGAAAACCTATTTTATTGAAAATTGCACCTGACCTCACCAATAATCAATTACTTGATATCATTGAAATTGTCGCTACTACCAAAATTGATGGTATTATAGCAACGAACACCACCATAGAACGTAAGAATCTAAAATCCCATGCTATTTTGCTGGAAGAAGCCGGCGGACTCAGTGGGCAACCATTAAAAGATAGAAGCACGGAAGTTATTCGGTTTTTAGCAGAAAAAAGCAACAAAGCCTTTCCTATCATTGGTGTGGGCGGAATACATTCCGCGGAGGACGCATTAGAAAAATTAGAAGCTGGTGCAGATTTAATTCAACTTTGGACTGGTTTTGTTTACGAAGGACCTGGTTTGGTGAAGAAAATTAACAAGGCAATTTTAAATACATAATTATAAGGCAATTAGACCTTCTCAATTTTCAATGATATAAGAAGTGAACGGTTATTAACCGTTCACTATAACCGGCTAAGAATACTATCCTTTTGTCCAATAATCCAGTACCAGCACATCATCCAAATGCGGACCTAAAACATCTACAAATGCTTTGTGGTCTGGATGAGGTAAGTAAATAGCCCTATCCTCTTCACTTTTAAATGTCAGGAAAAAGCAATGGGTAAGGCCTTTGTTAATGCCCTCGGGACTATTATTGGTACCCCATTCATATGCTATTATTTGTGGGATTTTACTAGGTAGGGCACCAAAAGCCGCCTCTACTTTTTTTATGTCTTCATTAGCAGTGCTGTCTTTGAATTTAAATAGTACTACATGCCGTAATACACTATCGTTTTTCATTACTATTTCTTTTTTAAGAGTTTCGCCGCCACAAGAGCTAAACGATAAACTTACTACTACCAAAAGTCCCAGAAGAACGGAAAATACTGTTTTTTTCATATCTGTAATTAAAATGATTTTAGGAAAGGTATTAAAAATAGTTGTATCCCTCTATAATTTGTATTTTCCCACTAGAATTATAAACAGTTGAATTACGATATTCTTTTAACCTTCTCATTCGCTACGGCTGCTTTAGCACTTTCACCGGGTCCGGATAATATTTTTGTGCTTATACAAAGTATAGCTCATGGGAAACGATATGGTTTTGCAACTATAGCGGGGCTCATGACGGGGTGCTTAGTCCATGCTACACTATTGGCGTTTGGCGTATCTGCGATCATCAAAGAAAATGATTCTTTTTTTTTCATTATAAAACTCTTTGGAGCTATTTACCTTCTTTATTTAGCGTTCCAAGTTTTTCGAAGCGATGGCACTATCAGCCTTTCAAATGATAGGGTGCCAAAGAAAAGTATAGGGCAGCTTTTTAGGCAGGGGTTTATTATGAACGTATTAAACCCGAAAGTCACGATTTTCTTTTTGGCTTTTTTTCCCGGTTTTTTATTTAGTGAAACGATGAGTACTGTCATTCAATTCTATGTTTTGGGATTGCTCTTTATCGCAGTATCTTCCCTAATTTTTGGAGCCATTGCCATACTCTCAGGGGTTATATCGGATAGGATTTTGAAAAATACCAACGTAGGAATCATTCTGAAATGGTTGCAAATTATTGTGTTTGTAGGCATAGCAGTGTTTCTGTTTTTATCGGATAAATAATGGTAATTTTACGGACCTAACTTCTACTTTGTATGCCTGAAAAAGTAAAAATAATTGAATGTCCACGGGATGCCATGCAAGGCATAAAACCGTTTATTCCTACAAAGGAGAAGGTTCGGTATATTCAAGCTTTATTGGGCTGTGGTTTTGATACCATTGATTTTGGAAGCTTTGTTTCTTCTAAGGCAATTCCTCAAATGGTAGATACGGCAGAGGTATTGGCACAGCTAGATTTATCTAAAACTACTAGTAAATTACTGGCTATAGTGGCGAATGTTAGAGGCGCTTCAGATGCAGTAAAACATCCTGAAATTGACTATCTAGGCTTCCCTTTTTCTATATCTGAGAACTTTCAAATGCGTAATACGCACAAAACTATTGCAGAGTCTGTGACCTCCCTTCAAGAAATTTTTAATATTGCAGATGCTGCAAATAAAGAAGTGGTGACCTACATTTCCATGGGATTCGGGAATCCGTATGGGGATCCGTGGGACGTAGACATAGTAGGAGAGTGGACAGAAAAATTAGCTGGTATAGGCGCCAAAATCCTTTCCCTTTCCGATACGGTGGGTACTTCTGATTCAACTACGATTGATTATCTTTTTTCCAATCTCATTCCCAAATATCCTCAGATAGAGTTTGGTGCGCATTTGCATACCACGCCCACTAAATGGCACGAAAAAGTAGATGCGGCCTATAAAGCAGGGTGCAGAAGATTCGACGGTGCAGTGCAAGGTTTTGGCGGCTGCCCCATGGCAAAAGACGAACTCACGGGCAATATGCCTACCGAAAAAATGCTCTCTTACTTTACAGAGAACAAAACTGATTCAAGAGTCAACTGGTTGGTTTTTGAAGCAGCGTATAATAAGGCTTCTGAATTGTTTGGGAAGTATCATTAATGCGCAAATGAACTAGGACGGTTTAACATCAGACTTAGTACGATAGAAAGAATTACCTATTACCCTATTATGTTTCAGGCAGCAAATAGTTTTATACCCTGCGACCGACTGCCGCAGGTAGGTCTTTTCGTCCTACGCTAAACTGTTATGGTTGGAATAAATTGAAGCGAACTCAATAACAATCCATCTTCAACTGTTCCGTGCCTTCAAATTCGCTTAAGGGTTTGTTGAGATGGGTTTTTGAAATGGTATTCAGTACGTTCAACACCTCATTTTGCATGGCCAACGAACCGCAGATATAAATGCTTCCGCCCGCTTGCAGGGTTTTTGAAATTAGGCTTTCGTTTTCCTGAATCAAGTACTGAACATATTGGTTTTTCTCTTCGCGCGAATAGGCGACATGCAGACTGGTCAATTTATTTTTTTCACTTATCTCAGATAGTATTTCTTCGTAGAGTTCCAATGATTTTTTAGCACGTAATCCCAAGAAAAAGTGAACGGGATTTCCATTTTCGTTTTCGTGTAACATTCCTAAAAAGGGTGCTATTCCCGTGCCGTTGGCAATCAAAATAACGGGTTTGTCGTCTTTAGGAAAATGGAACGCGGTATTCTCTTTTATATGCAGTTCCATGGGTGCATCTAGTTCTAGGGTGCTCAGGAAAGGCGAACAGACTCCAAATTCGTGTTTTTTTACGCTTAACAATAGGTCATTGTCTATTCTAGCTATAGAATACAGGCGTTCTATTCCGTCATCGGGAATAATGCCCGCCAAATCGCCCGATTGAAAACGAACCTTGCTTTTTGGGCGTAACCGTACTAAAAAGGTGTCGTCCTCGTTTAGGGTGGTGCGTTCCACGACCGTAAATGATTTCATTTTTACGGATTTTTTTTTGATAAGTAAATTTTTCAACCGAAGGGAAACGCCCGTATGCTTGCCCCAATTTTTTGTCCAATCCGCAACCGCGCGTTCGTCTTGATTATTGATTTTATAAAGCGGAAGTAATTCCTTAAAGCGGTTATTTTTTTTCAGCAGCTCATTCACGGTTATCGCAAACGCGCAATAATCTGGGTACAGCAAGGAACCAAAGCCCACCACGGAATAACTTAAATTATGAATGGGTTGTATGCTTTTAAACAGTTTTTCGAAATTTCGAGCGTTCGTTGTGGCCTCGCCTTCGCCATAAGTCGCCGTTAGAATAATCAGCTGCTCTGCTTTTTTGTAGGTTGAATACTTATTGAGTTCCGATACATAAACCGATTTGCCAGCTGTAATAAGTCCCTTTGCCAAGCAATTTGCGAATTGAAACGTGTTGCCCGTCTCCGACCCTACCAGAATAATATGGCTGGCCTTGTCTTTTTCCGTCTGTAGGGCGTCGGATTTTGTTCCTTTCATACGTTTTCGCCACATTACAAACCCCGAATAGATAAAGTAAAGCATGGAAATACTTGCCAATAGCAATACTAAGGACCATAGTATGGAGCCTTGTCCAGTATGTATTGCTAAGCTCCATCGGTTAGCGAGGGTGGTAAAGGGGTAGAAGGCTTCACTAAGAATTTGGCCTGTATATTGGTGCACATAAAGCTCTCTGTCCTTCAGGGAAACCTCAAAATAATCCTCTGACATCTCTGAAAACGGGAAACTTATTTTCCGTACGTTACTTAGTTTGATATTTTGAAAAAGTTCAAGTTTCGAAGGCCTAATAGTCATATCCACCTTCGTTTCGGGTTCTATTACTTCATGGGTAACCGATGTTTTGGGAAGCAAGGAAAATTGTTCTGCGGAAAGATAGACTCCGGTGGCAGCAACGAGAATGATAGGTACCAAAAACCACCTACCTAAAAGCACATGATAACGCAGTTCTGGATAGTCTTTCTGTACCTTTGAGAATAGCTTTGTTAGTCCGCCTTGGCGTTTGATGATTAACAGCAATCCCGTAACCGCAATTAAACATAGTAAAAATGAAATCAAGCCTACAAAAAATCGACCGATACCCTTTAGGAAGAGGGAGCGATGCAGATTGGTGGTCCATTGAAATAGCGCTGATTGGGTTGCCGGTGTTCCTAGTTTTTCCCCTGTTTTAGGATGTATGTAAATAGTCTCGCTATCACCGTTTTTGGTCACTACCGAAGCGATCAAAAAATCATCCGCATCAACCTCTAAGGAAAGCACTTCTTTATAGGAGGTTTCTAGCGCCTCAAAAGTTTCCGATAGTCGAACTTCTGGAAGATTAACTGGCGCGTAAGGCTTTAACGCGCTTTGCATAGGAGCAAAGGCCAAAATGATGCCCGTAAGCGATGCAATAATCAAAAATAACGAAGAAGAAATAGCCAGCGTAAGATGACTATACCTCCATATTGAGATGGTCATTTTTCAAGTTCAAGTGTCAAGTTCAAATACAAAAGTCAAATATAAAACTAGCTCAAACCTGCGAGCCTTAGGAGGGTTCAGGTTCAAAAAAGGTAGCAGTAATCAGTTCAGAGTTATGAGTTTAAAAAACGTTTATGAGTTTGTGCGGTTTGAGGAATTTTTTTTTCTACCGTCTACTCATTGCTCAATCATCCGCACATACCGAATAAAGCCGTTCCCTTCTTTTTTAGCCTTAAGGTTCTCCGTGGTCAACTCAAATTCCAAATCAGACTTATAGTATTCTTGATCCTCCACGGCCGACTCGAATCGTATTTTGTATCCTTTATTAATCTTATCCGAAGGAATTTTTAATACCATCATACTGCGTTCGCCTCCAGAAACGGTGGCACCTGTAATAGTATTTAGTTCAGGTCTTCGTATGCCGTAGACGTTTTTCCACCAATCCTCTATATCACGGTACCATTCATTGTCATCGCCTTGTACATATAGAGTGTCCTCGTATTTCCCATCCGCATTCAATAAGGACACCACAATGTAAGCGCCCTCGCCGGTGTAGTTCGTCAACTGTATCATACACTTATAGTTAACGGTTTCCGTAGGCTGTAAAAAACCTACGGTACTGCATAGTACGACACTTAAAACAATTATTTTTTTAATCTTATTCTTCATTTTTAATATTTTAAAAGGAAGGGGTAGCTACCATAACTTAATATTTTACGCAAACACAAACTCAAATTTTAACATCGAACTATAACATCTCACATTTGGTAATCCACACTTCCGCTGTTATTTTAAAAACTCCAAAGCCACCTTACGTTTCGCTAAAAGTTCATTCTCGCTCGCCAAATCGTAAACCGATTCCTCAAAATCGGTCTTGGCGGTTTTGTCTGCGCCTTTTTCTATCAAGTATTTTAGAATGGAATCGTCCTCTGCCTTCATGGCGGCTAAATGCAGGGCGGAGTTTCCGTCGCTATTTTTGGCGTTGATGTCCAATTTGAACTCTTCCAAACGCTTTAATAGATTCAGATTATTCTCCTCTACTGCCAAATGGTACAAGGTGTTTTTACCGTGTTGAAACTCCGTCATTGTCAACCCGTTTTCCTGTAACAGGTTTAGTTTTGCCTCAAATATGTCTGGTTTTTTGGAATTGTAGGTATTTAGTAAGTAATAAGCCAAGGTGTTTCCTTTGTTATCTTTTGTGTTGATGTCCCCACCCTTTTTCAACAGAAATTCAACTACTTCAGGACTGTTTCGGTTTACGGCCATGGCAAGCGCTGTACGTCCGTTATCATTTTTTAAGTTGAAATCCGTTACGTATTTTGCTAAGAATGCGACTATTTTTAACTCATTACTGTTCGCGGCATTCATAAAAGGGGAATCCCCACTTTTATCCTGTTCGTTTACAGCGACCCCCTTTTCAATAAAATAATTAAAAATGGAAAGGTCGTCGCTTTTGTAGGCGATGGTATGCAATGGGTTTCTTCCATCACTGTCGGTAATGTTGGACTTTAACCCCAAGCCTTCCAAATATTCGAAGATTACAAGTCCATTTTGGAATTTGTCAACTCCCTCACTAGCCATAAGAATAGCATTGCCTCCTTTTTTATTCAACGTTTTATAAGGAAATCCTTTGCTTATCAATTTCTTAAGCATATCAACATCCCCACCACGTGCAGTATAGTGAAAGAGCCCGTTACCGTCGTTATCAGTGCTTTTTAAATCAAGACCTTCTTTATTGAAGTATTCAAAAGTTTTATAATCTCTAACCGCTGGTGCCACTAATAAAATAGCATGTGCTCCACTGTTGGTGGTATCGTAGATATCCGCATCATGGGCAAGAAGAAAATCATAGAGTTTGGTATTCGTTTGGCCGGCTCGTGCCGCAAAGTTGATTACACTATTTCCGTGACTATCCTTAATATTTGCCTTGGCTCCATTGTCTACGAGATATTCCATCATTTCTAGATTGTCTTTGTAGGCTGCCCAAAAAATATAGGTTCTTCCGTCGTGTGTAAGCTTATCGACTTGGTTTCCCTTTTTTTTCAAAAGGTGTTTTATGGTTGCATTGTCGGTTTTTTCCATCAAGGCATAACAAACGGCATCGAACATATTGCTGTTCAGTTCGTTAATATAGTTTCCGGCGGCGATGTCCTTTTCAATTTTTTCTATCGATGGATTAGCCTTCCAATACGTCCGATCTAGAAAAACATTTTCCTGCGCTGATACTGCAGAAAAAGAGAACAGGGTTAAAAGTGTTACAAATAGATGTGAAGATTTCATGATATTATTTGCTTTTTGAAATTTTTACATTGGTACTTTTTACAAAAGATTCGATGATGGCAACGATTTCTTTTTTCTTTTGGATATTATCTTCAAAAAGATGTTTATATAATACCTTATTATCCACTTTTTCTTCGAGTATTAAATCGGTGTCTCTAGCGAAAACTTCATCCCATTTGGAACGTACTACGGTCCATTTGTTATGTTCTTTTGTCCACCAGTCTGCCGCTGCTTGGCAACGGGTATCGGGTACTTTTACGTAGGTGTTATGTCCTTTTTCCATAGCCAATACGACATCTTCCTCATTTTCCTTTCTAATGATTTTTGCATTGTCTTGATCGTGTATCCAACCATTTTCAGTAATCTCGTGGCGGTTACCGCGCATTGTAATGTTGTAATCACCTCTCGTAGTATATTCTCTTCTAGGTAAGGGGGCGGGCGTAGTATTCTCCCAGTAACTTTTTCCATCCACATGTACCCAAGTAGCGGTGCCTTCATAACGGGGACTGTCATCTACCTGAAATACTTTTTGCGTCCATTGTCCTACCACTTCATTGGGTTGTTTTTTTTCGTATTTCCAATGGTTGTTGCCATTATAGGTGTACAGGTCGGTGTTCTCGTACAGCCAATCTTGTCGCCAATGCTTAACGATCATTGGTTTTGCAGGGTCACCTACTTGCAGGATGTGTTGAATAACTATTTTACCGTCTTTATCAGAAACTAGTCCTGCCCATTCCAAGCCTTTATCAACTTTAGATTTTGAAGGATTGTACAAAGAATCGTTGCTGTAATTAAAGGTTTCGGCAAAATTATAAGTAACTGCATAGCAGCCACACATTTCTTTTATGGCGTCCGCATCCTGTTCTTGTTTGTCTATTTGTGCAAAGCCTTGAAAACTAAAAGAAACACAAACTACTAGGGATAAAATTATTTTTTTCATTTTAAAATGTATTTAAAGGTTCTAGAAAATTTCTTCGTCAAAAATATAATATTTATTTAGAATGAATAAGAATAATAGATATATTTGTCAAAAATTTATAAAGAATGAATCTTAATAAGGTTTTAGTCTTATTGTTTACAAGCTTTACAGGACTCTTGACTTTTAGTCAGGAAGTACCGGTAATTAAAGATTCTATACTCACACAAGATTTAGATGAGGTTATTGTTACAGCTACCCGTACCGTTCGGCAGCTTTCTTCCGTGCCATTACCTGTTACTTTGATTTCGAAAAAACAGATACAGAGGACAGGTGTAACTCGCTTAAACGAAATTTTAAATGAGCAAACAGGTATAGTCATGACGCCAGACGCCACTATTGGTGGTGGGGAAGGAGTACAGATACAAGGTATTGCCTCGGATTATGTGCTTGTTCTTATTGACGGTGTTCCTGTTGTGGGGCGCAGTTCAGGTAATTTGGATTTAAGTCGGTTTGCGATTGGAAACATTAAACAGATAGAGGTGGTTAAAGGTCCTTCCTCAAGCCTTTTCGGGTCTGAGGCACTTGGTGGGGTCATTAATATTATAACAGAAAAACCAACCTCTGAGAACATAACAGGTCAATTGGGGCATAGGGCCGCAACGTTCAACAATCAAAATTCAAATATTAGTGTCAGCCAGCGCAGGGATAAATTTGGATATTCTTTTTTTGCGGACAGATTGAGTACGGATGGCTATGATCTTGCTAATGGCGACAATGGACAAACCGTGAACCCGTTTTTTAACTATACGTTCAATGGGCGCTTGTTTTTTGATGCAACCGAAAAACTTAAAATATTTGCCTCTGGGCGCTATTTTTACCAGGAGTTTGATGTTATGCCAAGCACTAGTGAGGAAAGGGATGCCAACGCGCATCTGCGTATAGACCATAATCCTTCCAGTAAGACCAATTGGCAATACGAGTTGTATTATACCAGTTATATAAC
>JBLHNI010000108.1:0-9839 GCA_047650615.1 Maribacter sp. | reverse complement strand
AAAAGTATTATCATCTGCCGCGCTGGTGGTGTAGGTGGCTATAGGGTATAGTGTGTTCCAAGTTTCGTTCAAGTACGTATTTGATTTTTCTAGAGTATTGAATTTACGTACCCAATCTGGAAGTTTTTTCATGTAGAAGCTACTACTAACAAAATAACCAGGACTAGATTTCCAATCATGCCAATAGGCAGCATCTGCAGTTTTTCCACCTGGGAGAATAGCACCCCTGTCTTTTATGGAAATACTAATGACTTTCGCCTTAAAGTTGCTGGCTAGTTTTAGCTCATCAGTAATTGTGGAGCTCATCAGTTTTTTTGGAGAAACACCATAAGGGTTTTCGTCCACGGAACCTACAATCTGTTCATTGGTATCCGAAACATTTCCTGTAACGGATTCTGTTTGTCTATCATACCAAGAATTGCCAATAATACCATGGTAGGCAGGTGTTGTCCCCGTATAAATTGATGCATGGCCCGGTGCTGTTTCAGAGGGGATATAATTTACGTTAGTGTTTTTGAAGTTAAACCCTTCTCTTAGCAGTCTTTTAAATCCATCTTCTCCATACCGGCTTTGATATTTATACAGGTAGTCTGCCCTCATTTGGTCTATCACTATTCCCACCACAAGCTTTGGTTTAGGATTAATTTGAGCTACACTTTTAAATGTAAAACACAGGAGGGAGAAAAGGAAAAAATAAAACAGTTTTTTCATGGCGCAATAGTTATAAAGGAAAAGGGTTTTATTTGGTCTTGTTCAAAGTGCAAAACTATCATCAATAAGATAGAAAAAGAAATATATAGGGGCTAAATAAAGTTCAATTCTCATAAGTTGGAAGTGGATAGGTTCTTCTTAAAGGCCGACGGATTCTCCCCAACTATCTTTTTAAAACTTCTATTAAAATAGGAAAGACTTTCGAACCCGCAGGCAAAGCAGGTTTCAGTCACATTGTTGCCTAGTAGCAAATAGCGTTTCGCTTGACTTACACGATATTGATTCAAAAATTGAATAAAAGTACTTCCCGTATTCTTTTTAAAATACCTGCAAAAGGCAGGTTTAGTAAGGTTGCAGAGACTAGCAACTTCCTCCAAGGAAATCTTGCCTTGGTAACGTTCATCTATAAAAGCGTAAATGGTGCGTAGGCGCTTTTGCTCTTTTTCATTGTACTTATTTATAAAAGGGGTTTTGTGTAGCAACTCAAACTCCTTGCTCGTAGACAAGCGTTTTAGAAGAGTCATCACGCTCATAAAAAATGCAAAAGGCTCTAAGGTGTGCAGCTCTTTTAACAATGCACCCACTTCTGTTTTTGTTACTCCAGAGAAGGCAATGCCATATTTGGAGAGTTCCAATAAACGGTCTATTTGTTTTAGTTCTGGTAGTGCATCTAATGTTTGGTCTTTAAAAGAAGGTGCTATATGTAGCACCTCTTGCCTATAGTTTGTGGTAATACCATGGTCAAAATTTAGATGAGGAATATTAGAACCTATGAGTACAAGATCACTTTCATTAAATTCAGAAATATGATCACCCACATGTCTTTTAGCGTTGGCACCTTCTATATAAACGAGTTCTAGTTCTGGATGAAAATGCCAATAAAAAAGGTGATTTAATTTAGGGTCGTGCATGAGTCTAAATGAACTTTTAGAATCTGGTGATATGGTTTCTAATGCTATTTTCATGATACTATACGTAAAGAGTTTTTGGGTGCAATACAAACAAAATTCACCATAAAACTAACGCTATTTACTTTATATATCAATATTGTTCAAAATTATATCAATATCAAGGTGGTATTGGACTGTTGTTCATCCTAGTTTTGCCTTATAAATATGAACAAGAACTTTAAATCATATACTATGGAAAATAAGGATAGGAAAATAGAAATGGCTAACACGGGTCATAAAGAAATCCCTGGAAACCCGTCTACTGCCACTAGTAGTAAGCAACAATTAAACGATCGCTCCAACCAAAAACCATTGCGGGTTTTAAGTGAAGTTGATTGGCAATTTTGGTTGCACAATGGTTACATCGTTATTAAAAACGCGGTACCTGTAGCACAGGCAAAACAAACCGCAGATTTTCTTTGGGAATTTGATGAAAAGGATCCAAATGATAAAGCAACGTGGTATGCGCCACCACGAGCAGAAATGCAAATGAAAGAATTGACAGGTACCGGAATGGTAGAGGTGTATAACCATCAGCGTTTATGGGATAATAGACAAACCCAACGTGTTTATGATGCTTTTGTGGATGTATGGGGCACAGAGAAGTTATGGGTAACCATAGACCGAGCTAATCTTAATTTTCCGTTACCTCCAGGAGTAGATAAAAAGGGTTTTATCCACTGGGATTATGATCCTGAAACACGACCACAAAACGTTCAAGGGGTGTTGGCATTGGCGAATCAGGACGACGAAAATATGGGTGGATTTCAATGTATTCCTTGGCTTTATCGCCAATATGATTCTTGGAAATTAACGCAACCAGAAGATAGAGACCGTTTTCAGCCAGACATTTCAGATTTGGAAGACAAAATAGTTAAGGTTAAAATGGATGCTGGTGATTTACTTATCTTCAACAGTACAGAACCCCATGGTATACGACCTAATAAGTCTAAAGATAAGGTACGTATTGCCCAGTACATTTCTATGATGCCGGCAGAAGAGGATAACCAAGAGCTGAAGGAATGGCGAATTAACTCTTGGAAAAATCGTGTTGCACCAGAGGGCTATGCTTTCCCTGGTGACCCTAGAAAATGGGAAAGCACCAAATATGCTACAGCAGTATTATCGGTACTTGGGAAGAAACTCTTGGGTTTAGAAAACTGGTAAACAAATAAGAACATTAATTTTTCATAGAACAATCATATGGTTTCAACCCTAAATAATTGGGATATAGCTATTATTTTAATCTATTTTGGTATCATACTATGGATTGCCCAATGGGCAGCGAAAAGCAAATCAGAATCCGGAAGTGCTGTAGATTATTTTCTTGCAGGCAAAAACTCTGGATGGCTGGTAATAGGCGCGTCCTTATTTGCTTCAAATATTGGTTCTGAAATTATCTTGGGCGTTTCGGGAGCTGGTGCCAGAGGTAATATGCCTATGGCGAATTTTGAAATAATAGCCGCGTTGGTGCTTATTCTATTAGGCTGGGTCTTTGTCCCTTTTTATTTGAGAACTGGTGTATATACCATGCCAGAATTTTTAGAAAAAAGATACTCGAAAGCTTGTAGGAATTACTTGTCCGTGATTTCAATTTTAGCATATGTTATCACAAAAATCTCGCTCATCATATTTGCAGGGGCACTAGTTTTTGAAACTATAGGTATTTCGTTTTGGACTGGCGCTATTGTTACCGTTGTTGCTACCGGGTTTTATACGGTCCTGGGAGGGTTAAAAGCAGTCATTTATACAGACATGGTACAAGCATTCATTTTATTGCTAGGTACGATTGCGGTTACCTTATTTGGCTTGCATGCCGTTGGCGGTTGGGATGAGATGATTCAGATTATTACAATAGCTTCTGAAGATCCCAATAACCCGCCTGTAGAAGGGTTTTTTAACCTTTGGCGTCCAGCAGGGGATACAGAATACCCTTGGACGGGAATGTTATTTGGTGCGCCTATTTTAGGGGTTTGGTATTGGTGCACAGATCAATATATTGTACAGCGAACACTCTCAGCCAAGGATGTAAATAATGCCAGAAAAGGAGCGCTTTTTGCAGGGTATTTAAAACTATTACCTGTTTTCATCTTTTTTATACCTGGCGTAATAGCCTATGCCCTTTTACAAAAAGGAGACATAAGTTTTTCTATAGAAAATGCGGATCAAGCACTACCAGCGATGATTAATGGTTTTTTGCCAACGGGCTTAAAAGGATTAGCAATTGCAGGTTTGTTAGCGGCGCTAATGAGTTCGCTTTCATCAGCATTCAATTCTAGTTCTACTTTGTTGACAATTGATTTTTATCAAAAATATAAACCTAAAGCCTCCCAAACGGATTTGGTGCGTTTTGGACAAATCGCTACCATTGTGCTTGTGTTGGTAAGTTTGGGGTGGATTCCGTTTATGAAATCATTAATGGGTGGGGGTATATTTCATTACCTACAAAGTGTACAGGCGTATATTTCTCCTCCCATTGCTGCTGTTTTTCTATTTGGGTTATTTTATAAATGGATTAATGCAACAGGGGCCATTGTCTCTTTGTGGGTTGGCTTTGTAATTGGTGTCTTTAGACTTGTAGCAGAATTTTTAAGTAATGAGGGTACAATAGTAGTGGCAGAGGAGTCTCTTTTAGGGCTATTTCTAGGAATAAATTTCCTACACTTTGCATTGTTTTTGTTTCTCTTTTGTGCTTTCATACTCATGGTAGTGAGCAAAATGGGACAACCACAATCACCAGAGTTTTTAGAGTTGGTTACTTTTCAAAAACGAGAAGCAGGAGTAAAATTTAAATGGTCATCAGATGCGATATTAACCGTTATCCTAATAGTGGCTGTCTTGCTTCTATGGCTGTTCTTTAGCCCTTGGGGGATTGCAGGTTAATTTAAATAGTAGCACAATATGAATTTAGAATTAGAAGGAAAAACAGCCTTTATTACGGGCTCTACTGCTGGTATTGGTTTTGCAACCGCACGAGCTTTGATAAAAGAAGGTGCTTTTGTCATCCTTAACGGAAGAAGCAAAGAAAAGGTTGACAAAGTAGTTAACGAATTACAAGATGAATTTCCTGAAAGTAAAGTTTCTGGCTTGGCTGCAGATTTTCTTAATTTAAATGAGATAAAAGCTTTACAGAAAGAATTACCCGCCATAGATATCCTTATTAATAATGTGGGCATCTATACGTCTGGAAATTTTTTTGAATCTACCAATGCTGATTGGCAACAACAGTTTGAGGTAAATGTGATGAGTGGCGTTCGCTTATCAAAATATCTTTTACCCAAAATGATAGATAAAGACTGGGGTAGAATCTTATTTGTTTCTAGCGAATGTGCTACGTTGGTGCCTCCAGATATGATTGCCTATAGCATGACAAAAGCTGCGATACTTGCCGTATCTAGAGGATTGGCGCAATTAACCAAAGGCACAGGAGTAACGGTTAATACAATTGTACCTGGGTCTACACTATCTGAGGGTGCTGAGCAATTTTTAGAAAATGCAGCTATAAAAGAATCAAAGACCAAAACCCAAATAGAAGCAGAATTCTTTACTCAAAAACGGACTTCATCACTATTACAACGGTTTGCAAGCGTAGAAGAGGTAGCGCATACTATTACCTACTTAGTAAGTCCACTTTCATCAGCAACTAATGGTGCTGCTATTAAAGTAGACGGCGGGAGTATGGGCGGAATTTTATGATAGGTAGTAGTCAAGTAAGAAATTAAAATAAACACTATAACTCTCTAATTAATAGTAAAAATTATGAAACACGTTTTATTAGTATGTACTGTGCTACTTTTTACATGCTTCGTTAGTTCATGCGGAGAGATAACCAATAAAAACAATAAAATGGAGGCTGTGGTAAAAAAGAATGATAAGGTATTAAGACATATAGTTATTTTTAAATTTAAGGAAGAGGCAAGCGAAGCAGAAGTTCAAAAAATAAGCGATAGTTTTAACGCACTACCAAATCATATTTCTGTAATCCAAGATTTTGAATGGGGTTTAAATGACAGCCCAGAAGATTTACATCAAGGTTTTACCCATTGTTATATGCTAACCTTTAATTCTGAAGAAGAACGAGACAGCATGTACACACCACATCCAAAACATCAGGCTTTTGTGGCCAGCTTGCAACCTCATTTGGAGAAGGTATTCGTAGTTGATTATTGGACAAAGTGATTTGGGATATTCAATAGTCATAAACAATGAGTTAATTGCTACCAAAGACTATCTCACGCTTTTAAATTTACATTAGAAATCAGGCAGAAAGACCTCGTTAACCAAATATTAAGATTGTTAAATTTAACCCCTTAGTAAACAAATAGTTAGTATTAATAACTAGGTGTATTGCTAAATCGTTAATAATCACGCCCTATCTGTTAGTGTCAACAAATAATACTACTTTTGCGCCCTCTAAAACATAAGGCGTGCGCAAGTATTTTAATTTATTCGATTTCAAACAAAAGGTAGACTATAAAACGGAAATCCTTTCAGGGGTTACCGTGGCACTCGCTTTGGTTCCAGAGGCCATTGCCTTTGCTCTAATTCCGGGTTTTTCACCATTAACAGGACTATATGCAGCGTTTATTTTAGCACTTGTCACCTCAATACTAGGTGGGCGCCCAGGAATGATATCAGGTGCAACAGGTGCAGTCGCGGTTATTTTTGTTGGATTGATATTGGAATTAAAACGAAATTTTCCAGGGATTGAACCAGAAACTATCCTCAATTATGTTTTTGCGACCGTAATTCTCGCTGGGGTACTTCAAATATTGGCTGGAGTATTGCGCTTGGGTAAATTTATTCGTTTGGTGCCACATCCGGTAATGTTCGGTTTTGTTAACGGCTTGGCTATTATCATATTTATGGCGCAGTTCCCTAACTTTTATCAAAAAGGAACAGAAGATTTATTGAGTGGTAGTGCTATGTACGTGATGCTAGGACTTACGGTATTGACCATGCTAATTATTTGGGGCCTTCCAAAACTTACTAAAACAGTGCCATCTTCGCTCGTTGCTATTGTGGTAGTTTCAGGTATTGTTATTGGTTTTGGTGTAGAAACCCTTACCGTTGCCGATACCATGCGCGAGGGCGAAACTATAAAAGGAGGTTTCCCTCCATTGTCTATTCCGCAATTACCATTTACTTGGGAGACTTTTAAAATCATTGTTCCGTATGCTGGAATCGTAGCCGGGGTTGGACTTATAGAAAGTTTATTAACCTTAAATATTATAGATGAAATTACCGATACCCGTGGTAGTGGTAATAGAGAATGTGTTGCCCAGGGTACGGCAAATATTCTGTCCGGATTTTTATCCGGTATGGGCGGTTGTGCCATGATTGGCCAGAGTTTGATCAATACGTCCTCTGGTGCACGGGCACGACTGTCTGGAATTACAGCAGCCATTATGCTCTTGGTGTTTATCATGTTCGGATCTAGCCTTATTGAGCAATTGCCCATGGCAGCGCTAGTAGGCCTTATGTTTATGGTGGCAATTGGCACTTTTGAATGGGCAAGTTTCAAGACCTTTGGTAAAATGCCAAAATCGGATGTCGTGGTTATGGTTTTAGTTACCTTGATTACTGCTATTACGCACAACCTTGCCGTTGCTGTTTTGTTAGGCGTAATCATTTCTGCCTTGGCCTATTCTTGGGAAAATGCAAAAAGGATACGCGCTAGAAAGTTTGTGGATGAGGATGGTGTAAAACACTATGAAATATACGGACCTTTGTTTTTTGGTTCTACAACCCTTTTCACCGAAAAATTTGATGTACCAAACGACCCAGATGAGGTCATAATCGATTTTAAGGAGAGTCGCGTTGCGGATATGTCAGGTATAGAAGCCTTGAACAAAATTACGGAGCGCTATGCCAAAATAGGTAAGAAGGTACATTTGCGACACCTGAGTAAGGACTGTATTCGCCTCTTGGAAAGTGCCGAAGATATTATTGAAGTAAATGTAATCGAAGATCCCACCTATAAAGTAATGGTAGACACTAAATAGGAGTAGATTTAATTTGAATAGGCTCGTTTTATATTGAGTTTAGTCAGGTTTAACTCTAAAAGTGATTCTTTTATTTGTAATAATGCTTGCACCGATATTTATAGCTACGTTGCCTATGTTGCATAATCTGTTGGTGTCAGTAAAGGAGATACTGCAAAGAGAAGGTGTATTGGAATTACTATTGTCCATGAATTTTCCAATCGTCAGCGGAGACGCCAATGAGGTGTCGAGCGGAGAGTTAGGTGGAGCCACGTTATAAACCCTAAGGGTCCCGTTTGCCGTATAGTTGATTGCTCCTGTAATTGGATTGTACGCAATTGTATAAGATGCACTTCCACCAAGAAAACCACCTAAGGTTTGTGTATAGGATGCTGGCAACCCTGTTGTACCGTCAGTAATATTTATCTTAATACCAAGTGCATTTGAAGATATATGATATATCCTGAAATTACCGGCAGTAATAATGTCAGCTACTCCTTCTTGATTTTGGTATTCAAAGTTGATACTAAAACCTGTAAAATTGAAAATACTGTTTGTATTGGGCACTACAAAATCCAAACCTGTACTTCCCCCAAGACCAGAATCTAATCGGATTCCACAACCGCCAAATTTTTAATTTGGCTTATTGAGAAAAAAAATAATAAGAAAAATATAAAAATTCGGCTTGTATTTAACCGAATAGTAACTGCGTTTTTTTCGCCCTACTATTCTTAGTGTGCCGAGCAAGCAACGAGCGGCAAATTACTCGTTGTGAACTGTAATTAAGATGGTGGAACCGACCCACCAATGTCGTCTTATAGGAGAAGGCGTTAAACCACCTAAAGGTGCTGTTGTAAAGAGCAATGGTATTGAGCGTTTAGGAAACGGCTAGTCAAGAATTAGTTAGGTATGGATAATAGAGATGAACGAAAGTGAACCCCTTTTGAGGTGTCGAGAAGTAGGTACACCCTGTCAAAAGCTACGAAGTATGATACGGAGTTAAAGAGTATAGCGAACACCTATTTATTGGCTATGCGGCAGGCGTCATTCAGGGGGCATGAATTTTATCTAGGCTTAGTTACGGAACTCGGGAACCTGACTATAAATGCTAAGGGAAATACACAATAGGATCAACCTAGAGGTAGAATACCAAAGTTATTTTCAGGGACGGACTAACCCGTAGTAGCATTGAAGTTTCTGTAATGGAAATGGAGCAAAGGGGTTAGGTTATACAGTTGCATTACATTTAACAACTCACTATTTGAGGATGACTTTATGCGATGAAACAAAATCAATACCTATAAGCAAAGCCATGATATGGCAAGCTTACAAGAGAGTGCGAGCCAACAAAGGAAGCGCGGGTATAGACTTGGTTAGTATCGAGCAATTCGAGACTAACCTTTCTGCAAACCTGTACAAGCTTTGGAATCGTATGGCATCAGGAAGCTATTTTCCTCCTGCGGTCAAAGAAGTGGAGATTCTTAAAAAGGACGGAAAAGTCCGAAAACTTGGAATACCTACCGTAAGTGACCGAATAGGGCAAATGGTAGTCAAGATGTTTTTAGAACCTCGTTTAGAGAAAGAATTCAGTCCAAACTCCTTTGGTTACAGACCTAAAAAGAGTGCACATCAAGCACTTGAACAGGTCAGGAAAAACTGCTGGAAAACAGACTGGGTAATCGATCTAGACATTAAAGGTTTCTTTGATAACATCAATCATGACAAACTGATGCTTGCTATAGAGAGACATGTACCCGAAAGATGGGTCAAATTCTATATAGCACGTTGGCTGGCATGCCCAGTAATGACCAAATCTGGAAAATTGCTCGTAAAACAAGGAAAAGGAACTCCGCAGGGTGGTGTTATAAGCCCCTTATTAGCGAATCTCTTTCTGCATTACGGGTTTGACAGATGGTTAGAACAGACTGACAGAATAGTAAGTTACACACGTTATGCCGACGATGTGATTGTAAACTGTAAAAGTCAAAAACATGCTGAACAAACACTAAAGGCTATCCAAAACAGAATGCATCAAATTGGTTTGGAGTTACATCCAGAAAAGACCAAAATAGTGTACTGTAAGGACTATCGTAGAAAAGGAAATTATCACAACGTTAAGTTTGATTTTCTAGGCTATTCTTTTCAACCTAGAACTTCCAAATCTAAAAAGCGAAGTGGGCTATTTCTAGGCTTC
>JBLHNI010000107.1:0-9883 GCA_047650615.1 Maribacter sp. | reverse complement strand
ACTGATTTCCTCTCAACAGTTCTTCGCTTAACAGCAATTAAAATGATAGTTACTACTGCGGCATGCTTTACCCTTAGGGGTTAAAAACGAGTATTCTACGTCTGCTACACCATCATAATTTTGATTTATAAAAAGTTAATAAGTACCTCGTATGCAAGTATTAAAGTTTGGCGGCACATCTGTTGCCAGTCCTGAAAACATTGACAAAATAAAAAACATCATCGACGGGTATACCGATAAAATCATCATGGTTGTTTCGGCATTCGGTGGCGTTACGGATGAACTTATAAATGCGGGTACTCTGGCGAAAAACCAGAATAACTCTTATAAAAGTATTCTAAAACAAATCGAAAACCGACACTTAGAAGCTATTAAAATTTTACTGCCTGTTACAGACCAAAGCAAGGTATTAAGTAACGTAAAAAAAGAACTCAATGTTCTAGAAACACTCTTGGACAGTGCTTTTTTCATTGGTGAAATCACTAAAAAGCTTTCGGATAAAATAGTATCCTACGGAGAATTACTTTCCTCCTATATTATAAGTGAATATTTTGAAAGCCAAGGAATTAATTGCGGATATAAAGATAGTAGGGAACTCATTGTAACGGGAATGACAAATGGTAGAACAACCGTTAATTTAGAAAAAACGAATAGAAACTGCATCGATTATTTTAACACCTCAAATCATAAGGTGGTTATCTGTCCTGGGTTTATTGCTAAATCTGAAGATGGAGATTCAACCACCCTAGGGAGAGGTGGGTCCGACTACACGGCTGCATTATATGCAGCTGCCCTAAATGCAGAGGTCTTAGAGATTTGGACCGATGTTAGTGGTATGTATACGGCGAACCCAAAAATGGTAAAACAAGCCAAACCTATTGCCCACATCTCCTATGAGGAAGCAATGGAGCTTTCCCATTTTGGGGCGAAAGTACTGTACCCACCAACCATACAACCTGTTCTAGCCAAAGGGATATCCATACGTATTAAAAATACCTTTAGACCAGCTGAGTATGGCACCTTGATTACCAAGTCCAAAAACGAGAAAGGCAAAATGGTCCGTGGTATAAGCCACATAGGAAATATAGCATTACTATCCCTTGAAGGACCGGGTATGGTGGGTATTCCCGGTATATCCAAACAATTCTTTGAAGTTCTTTCACAGGCCAATATTAGCATCGTGCTAATAACACAGGCTTCTTCAGAACATTCCATTTGTATCGGTATTTCCGCAGATGATGTTGCTGTTGCAGTGGAAGCTGTAAACGAAGCCTTCGCATATCAAATAGAGCGAGGGCGTATTGATAAGGTAGTTCCCGAGACATCACTAGCCATTGTTGCTTTGATAGGGGATAATATGAAAAATCATCAAGGATTAAGCGGTAAAATGTTCAGTACTCTTGGGAAAAATAATGTTAATATCAGGGTTATCGCACAAGGTGCCTCGGAGCGTAACATCTCTTGCGTAATTGATGAGAAGGATGTAAAGAAAGCCCTGAATGCCTTGCATGAAGAATTTTTTGAGGAGAACATAAAGCAACTAAACCTTTTTGTTATGGGCGTTGGTAATGTGGGCTCCAAATTTTTAGATCAAGTACAAAAGCAAAAAAAGTATCTAAAAGATAACCTGAAATTAAATGTTAGGGTCGTAGGCATTTCAAATTCCAGAACCATGATTTTTGACGATAACGGCATTCCATTAAAAAATTGGGTGTCCCTTTTAACAGAAGGAGTCAAGGCCGATAAAGAAGAGTTTTTTAAAACTGTGAACCGATTAAATTTACGCAATAGTATTTTTGTGGATAACACCGCCAACGAAGCAGTTTCCCAGACCTATAAAGCGTATTTAGCCAACAGTATATCGGTGGTAACTTGTAATAAAATTGCATGTTCTTCTCAATATTCCAACTATCTTGAGCTAAAGCAATTGGCACGCACCTATAATGCCCCCTTTCTTTTCGAAACCAACGTAGGGGCAGGCTTACCGATTATAGATACCCTAAAACATCTTGTTGCTTCAGGAGATAAAATCCAAAAGATTCAAGCTGTATTATCAGGCAGCCTAAATTTTGTATTCAATAATTTCAACAATACAACTACGTTTCATGATGTGGTAATGCAAGCAAAGAACGAAGGTTATACAGAACCAGACCCAAAAATTGACCTAAGCGGTGTTGATGTCATGCGTAAAATATTGATTCTAGCTCGCGAGAGCGGGGATCAATTGGAGATTAAGGATATTGGCAACAACTCCTTTCTTCCTAAAGAAAGTCTAGCTACTAATAGTAATGAAACCTTTTTTGCCTCTTTAAAAAAATACGAAAAAGAATTTCAAAAGATATATAGCAAAGCGGCGGAGAAGGACACCAAGCTAAAGTATGTAGCGCAATTTGAAAATGGAAAAGCAAGTGTTGGATTACAAGAAATCCCTAAAGGCCACGATTTTTATAATTTGGAAGGTAGTGATAATATTGTTTTATTCTTCACGGACAGGTACCCAACACAACCCTTGATTGTAAAAGGAGCAGGTGCTGGAGCAGATGTTACAGCATCCGGTATCTTTGCAGATATCATTAGGATTGGCAACTTTTAAAATAATGGTTCTAGGTTAATATAATTTCTAACTTGATTAGCACTGGAAATAACAGAAACTTGAAATAACACAATCCTTTTTATGAACGAAATTAGAGTCTTTTGCCCAGCTACAATAGCTAATATCTCTTGTGGATTTGATGTTCTCGGGGTTGCATTAGATACTATTGGAGACGAAATGGTGGTTAGAAAAACCCAGGAGAAAGGTATCAGAATCACGAAGCTTCTAGGACAACAACTCCCCATGGAAACGCACCTAAACGTAGCAGGAGTTGCTGGATTGGCACTCTTAGCTGTAAGTGATTACGAAGGGGGGTTTGAAATAGAAATTTATAAGAAAATAAAGGCCGGAAGCGGAATAGGTAGCAGTGCGGCAAGTTCAACAGGTGCCGTTTGGGCAATGAATCAATTATTGGATACCCCGTTCTCGACCTTGGAGTTGGTGAAATTTGCCATGGAAGGCGAACGTTTGGCCAGTGGTGTAGCCCATGCTGATAATGTTGCACCAGCACTTTTTGGAGGCTTCACTTTGGTACGTAGTTATTCTCCTTTAGATGTTATTCCTATCCCGAGTCCCGCAGCGCTTTACGCAACAGTGATACATCCACAGATAGAAGTAAAGACTTCCGACTCCAGAAAAATCTTAAAAACCACCATAAGCTTAGAAGATGGAATTAAGCAATGGGGAAACTTAGGTGGCTTTGTTGCTGGATTATTTACGTCGGACTATGATTTAATAGGGCGCTCCTTAGAAGACCATATTGTAGAACCCATACGTTCTATTTTAATACCTGGTTTTGATGCGATCAAGGGCACCGCAATGAAAAACGGTGCTTTAGGTTGCGGTATTTCTGGTTCTGGCCCTTCTATTTTCTCTTTCAGCAAAGGCGAACATACCGCACAAAAGGTGGGCACTGCGATGAAAGAGGTGTATAAAAAAATAGGCATTGATTTTGACATACACATATCCAAGATTAATACAAGTGGCATTAAACAACTATAAAACAAGAAGTAACAAAAACTAAGGATGTTAACCCATGAATTTTTATAGCCTAAACCAAGAAGCTCCTAAGGTATCTTTCAAAGATGCCGTAATAAAGGGAATTGCGCCAGACCGTGGTCTTTATTTTCCTGAGCAAATCACATCGCTTCCGGCTTCGTTCTTTGCCGGTATAACCCAGCTTTCTAATCAGGAAATTGCCTTTAATGCCATACATCAATTTGTATCTGACGAAATCCCTAACGAAAAACTAAAAGAGATTCTTACCAACGTGCTTGATTTTGAATTTCCCTTGGTCGAAATAGAGAAAAACATAGCCACCTTGGAACTGTTTCATGGACCCACCATGGCCTTCAAGGATGTTGGCGCTCGTTTTATGGCTAATTGCTTAGGTTATTTTACCAAAAACGAAGAAAATGAAGTAACCGTACTTGTGGCTACTTCCGGAGATACTGGAGGCGCAGTTGCTAATGGTTTTTTAGGGGTAAAAGGTGTAAAAGTGGTCATCCTATACCCTAGCGGTAAAGTGAGTGATATTCAAGAACGGCAGTTGACCACCTTAGGACAAAACATTAGCGCTTTGAAGGTTGATGGAACTTTTGATGATTGCCAAACCATGGTAAAAACGGCTTTTCTAGACAATGAGCTGCTGCAAAATATGCAATTGACTTCGGCAAACTCCATCAACGTGGCACGATGGCTACCACAATTATTTTACTTTTTGTTCGCTTACAAGCAGGTGCGCATTGCGGTGGAAGAAAAAAAGACGCCGATACAGGATCTGGTTTTTTCCGTTCCTAGCGGAAATTTTGGAAACATCTGTGCGGGAATGCTTGCACAGCGATTGGGAATGCCCGTAGCTCACTTTATAGCCGCTACCAATGTAAATGATACCGTACCACAATTTATGAAAACGGGTTCATATGACCCCAAGCCTTCAACAGCTACTATTTCAAATGCGATGGACGTAGGAGACCCAAGTAATTTTATCCGGATACGGCATCTCTTCCAAGACGATTTCACAAAACTGGGAAAACAGCTCTCCTCCTACTCCTTTACCGATACAGAAACGAGAAAGGCCCTTTTACATATTTATAAAAAAAGCGACTACATTGCAGATCCTCATGGCGCAGTTGGATATTTAGGACTCAAAAAATATCAGCAAACCCAGCCTGATGCTTATGGTATTTTTCTAGAAACCGCACATCCTGTCAAATTTTTGGATATCGTAGAGGAAACAATTGGGCAAAAACTGGATATTCCCACTCAAATACAGAAAGTGATGGACAAAGAAAAAACATCAATTTCCATTAAAAGCTATCAGGAACTAAAAACCTATTTATTGAATCGTTAATCCAAAGAGAAATCACTGAAATTTAAGTAAGATACCTTCTGTCAATTACGTAGTTTTTAACATGCTTAACTATATTATTACCTTAAATATTCAATTGTTTTTAGGTCATTCTTAACCGATTTTTGCGCGCTATGGCAGGGCTGAGTTTAACCATAAAAAGATAAAAATATTTAAAACATAAGCTCTTGTTTCAAACGTATCCCTAATTAATTCTATAAATTTGCTGTACTTAAAATTCTAAGATGAAAAATACAGCCCTTTCACAAACCCACGAGTCCCTTGATGCTAAAATGGTTCCTTTTGCAGGTTACAATATGCCAGTTTCTTATGAAGGCGTTACCGCTGAACACGAGACCGTGCGAAAAGGAATAGGCGTTTTTGACGTTTCCCACATGGGGGAATTTTTGATTAGCGGACCAAAAGCCTTAGAGCTCATACAAAAAGTGAGTTCTAATGATGCCGTAAAACTGAGTATTGGCAAAGCCCAGTATAGCTGTCTACCAAACGAGACAGGAGGAATTGTGGATGACCTTATTATATACAAATTAAAAGAAGATCAGTATTTATTAGTAGTAAATGCATCCAATATAGAGAAAGACTGGGAACATATTAGCATGTATAATAAAAGTATTGGAGCAGAAATGCGAAATATTTCCGAGGACTATTCGCTATTAGCCATTCAAGGCCCTAGTGCGGTAGAAGCCATGCAATGCTTGACTTCTGTAGACCTTTCAGCAATCAAATTCTACAATTTTAAAGTAGCGGATTTTGCAGGTGTAGACCATGTTATTATTTCTGCTACAGGATACACGGGATCCGGTGGTTTTGAAATTTACTGTAAGAACTCTGAAGTGAAGCAGATTTGGGACAGGGTTTTTGAAGCAGGTGCTAATTTTGGTATAAAACCCATAGGATTGGCTGCAAGGGATACCTTGCGATTAGAAATGGGGTACTGTCTATACGGAAATGATATTAATGACACTACCTCCCCGTTGGAAGCCGGACTGGGATGGATTACAAAATTCACAAAAGACTTTGTAAACAGTGAAGCCTTGGCCAAAGAAAAAGCACATGGCCCTGAACGCAAACTTGTTGCTTTTGAACTTGACGAGAGAGGTATACCAAGACACGATTATGATATCGTAGACGGACAAGGAGAAAAAATAGGTGTCGTTACCTCCGGTACAATGTCGCCTTCCATGGGTAAAGGTATAGGTTTGGGATATGTACCTACCATTCTTTCCGAGGTCGGAAGTAAAATTAAAATTCAAATACGAAAAAAAACTATTTCTGCAACAATCGTAAAACTTCCTTTTTATAAGGTATAATGCAAGATTTTCAACAACACTTAGACACCATTTATAAGGAGGTTTTAAAACTTCCAATCACTGGCAGTGTAGCTTCCTACATACCAGAATTGGCTGCTGTAAGTAACTCTAAATTTGGTATTCATCTCTTAGACATCCAAAAAAATAAATATGCTGCAGGAGATAGTACAGAACATTTTTCTATACAGAGTATTTCTAAAGTGTTAAGCCTTGCATTGGCCATGCGCTGTATAGGAGAAGCTGTCTGGAAACGTATAGATGTAGAACCTTCAGGCGACCCATTTAACCATTTATCCCTCTTAGAACTTGAAAACGGAATTCCAAGAAATCCTCTTATAAATGCAGGGGCCATAGTGATTGCAGATATTCTGGTCTCGGAGTTAGAAAATCCGAAAGTAGATTTTTTGGCTTTTATAAGAGATCTGGCTAATGACCCATCGATATCCTACAATGAGAAGGTGGCAAAATCTGAAAGGGATACCGGGTTTAAGAACTTTGCGGCAGCCAATTTGCTAAAATCCTACGGAAATCTTACTAATGATGTTGAAGATGTATTGGAATTTTATTTTTACCAATGTTCTTTGCACATGAATTGTGTACAGCTTTGTGATATATTTTATCTTTTTATAAATAGAGGTAAATGCAAAAGAAATAAGACGCACCTAAATATCAATCAAATAAAAAGAATAAATGCCCTCATGCTTACTTGTGGTTTTTATGACGAGGCAGGGGAATTTGCTTTTGAGGTAGGCCTACCCGGAAAAAGTGGGGTCGGTGGAGGTATAGTAGCGCTACTCCCTAATAATTTCTGTGTAGCAACATGGTCTCCAGCACTTAATAAAAAAGGGAATTCTGCCAGAGGAATGGCTGCCCTAGAGCATTTAACTACCCTATCCGAACTATCTATATTCTAACTTGGAAAATAAAAAGATACTCATACTCGGAGGTAGCGGATTTCTTGGCAATGCAATATACAAGGAGCTATGTAACTATTTTGACACCTATGGCACCTACTGCCATACCACCAAGCCTTTCGCATCAAATAAACAATTTTTTAGATATGACCTTGAAGATGACGACATCTTCCATCTTTTAGAAAAAGTTAGACCACAAGTCATTATATCGGCATTACGGGGAAATTTTGCCGCGCAAGTAATCGCACACCAACACCTATCGGAATATATAATGAACCATGAGTGCTGTTTATATTTCCTATCCTCTGCCAATGTATTTGATGCATACAGTAAATATCCTTCGTACGAAACCGATAAAACGCTTTCGGAAAGTGTTTTTGGACGGTTAAAGATAAAGATTGAAAATATGTTACTCCGGTTACCAAAGAATAAAGCGGGTATCCTGCGTATACCTATGGTTTTTGGAAACGGCTCACCAAGAATAAAGGAAATGAAAAACCAAACCCTAAACAATGAACCCGTAGAGGTTTTTCCAAATTTAATTCTAAATGTAAGTAGTGATGATAAACTAACACAGCAAATTCATTATCTTATCAACAGAAATAAAACAGGTATTTATCATTTGGGCAGTACCGATTTAGTACACCACGAAGATTTTATAAAAGAAATTATGGATCGGGTAGGAAACTTTAACCCCGTACTAAAAAGAGTTTATACCACAAATGAAGACCGCTATTTGGCTGTGCTACCAAAAGCGAATAAACTGCCGAAAAACTTACAGTTTACGTACCAAGATATTATAGAAAATCACGTTTTAAATTGATATAAATTTTTTAAAACCAATACCCATGGAAAAATTTACAGACAAACAAATACAAGATTACCTAAGTCAACTTGACGGCTGGGAATATGTAGACGGCGCTATAGAAACAACCTTTGAATTCAAGGATTTTAAAGAAGCTTTCTCCGTTATGACACGAATAGCATTTGAATGCGAGGCTCAAGGGCATCATCCAGATTGGAGCAATGTATACAAAACGGTAAATATTAGATTAAATACCCACGATGCCAATGGCGTAACAGAAAAGGATTTTGTGCTGGCAAGAAGTATTGAGGATATTGTAGAGAGCGACTAAAGCTATCGGCTCATATTTTATTACTTTTAGAGGCATAAATTAAAATTACAACTATGGGAAGAGCTTTTGAGTTTAGAAAAGCACGTAAAATGAAAAGATGGTCGGCCATGTCCAAAGCCTTTACCCGAATAGGCAAGGACATTGTAATGGCCGTAAAAGAAGGAGGTCCCGACCCGGATTCTAATTCAAGACTACGTGCCGTTATCCAGAACGCCAAGTCTGTAAATATGCCAAAGGACAATGTAGAACGCGCTATAAAACGTGCAAGTGACAAAAGCCTTGGAGAGTATAAGGAAGTACTTTTTGAAGGATATGCACCACACGGCATTGCTATTTTAGTAGAAACCGCAACAGATAATAATACAAGAACCGTAGCAAACGTTCGAAGTTATTTTAATAAGTGTAACGGTAGTTTGGGAACTTCGGGTTCTGTAGAATTTATGTTTGACCATACCTGTAATTTCCAAATTCCTGCAGAAGGACTAGACCCAGAAGAACTAGAACTAGAAATGATAGACTTTGGCGCGGAAGAGGTTTTTGTAGACGATGATGGTATTTTAATCTATGCCCCCTTTGAGAGCTTTGGTGCGATACAAAAAGAGCTGGAAAATAAGGCATTGGAAATTCTATCCTCTGGCTTTGAGCGTATTCCTCAAGTCACAAAAGTACTTACTGAAGAAGAAACTGCGGATGTTGAAAAGCTATTGGAAAAATTAGAAGAAGATGATGATGTACAGAACGTATACCATAGCATGCAGGAATAAATAAAAAGATGATATATTAAAAAAAGCCACTCAAAAGAGTGGCTTTTTTATGCAATCAATACTTATTTTAGATTCATACTTTTAAGTATGCTTCGTGTAGGTTCTACTTACTATAAATAGAACCCTTCCACGTCTGCTATCCTATTTTCGTAACACCTGTAAGGTTTCTTTTCCATAAACAGAATTCATACGAATAAAATAGGTGCCAACGGGCAACTCGTCCGTACTCAGGTAAATCTCGTTGTCACCCTTCCTTAAACTATGTTGACCAAAGTCCTTTACTTTTTGTCCAATGCCATTGAACAAGGACAAGGTTCCCTCCATGTTCCTAGGAGAGACTACGTTTAGGTTCAGGTTTTCCTTAAACGGAACCGGGTATGCTTTTAATTCAAGTTTTTGAACAGGTCTCTTTGCCGTTAAACTCTCATTTTGTACGTCTCCCGGACATACGTCCGCGTGAAGCACTACATTGAAGCTATCCGCACCTCCAGCAAATATATCTTTAAAGGTATAGGTGGTGAAATCCCCATCGACCATATCCTTATAAGGGTACTGGCCCGGAGCAGTCGTGAATCCATTGCCCAGCGTTGGTAGAATTTGGCTACCAACATGTAACTGGGCCACCGTCATCTTATAACCAGGTAGCGTAGTAATGGTCACTTCTATACTACCACCAGTGTAAATGACCTCCACGTTTCCTACCAAGGCACCTTTAGAAATATCGCACTGGCCTGCGGCTGCATAAACATCCATTTGGTATGTACCATTGTTTGAGGGGAACACATTCGTCCATCC
>JBLHNI010000106.1:0-9919 GCA_047650615.1 Maribacter sp. | reverse complement strand
AAATTCCTTTTATTTTTAGACGGACTAAACTCATAATAGTTAAAATAAAAAAAGGGCTGTTCAAATACTTGGGTTGCCAATTATTTGAACAGCCCTTTGAGGGCACAAATTAACAAAAATTAAGCGTTTTGAGCTTTAAATTCCTTTAATTTTTCTATCAAAGCTGGTACTACTTCAAACGCATCGCCTACGATACCATAATCTGCCGCCTTAAAAAATGGGGCTTCGGGGTCCGTGTTAATCACTACTTTTATTTTGGAAGAGCTTACACCAGCTAAATGCTGTATGGCTCCTGAGATTCCGATAGCGATATACAAGTTGCTAGCTACAGGTTTCCCTGTTTGCCCTACATGTTCTCCGTGAGGGCGCCATCCTAAATCTGAAACAGGTTTTGAGCATGCGGTAGCGGCACCGAGCACATCAGCTAATTCTTCTATCATTCCCCAGTTTTCAGGACCTTTTAAACCTCTTCCTGCTGAAACTACGATATCCGCGTCTGCAATAGTAGCTTTTCCGATAACCTTATCGATTTCAACTGATTTTGTTCCAAAAGCACCATCTTTCAACGAAACCGAAAAATCTTCAATAGAAACATCCGTTTTATTTTCATGTATGCCAAACGAATTATTAGAGACTCCTATGACCTTATGGTCTGTATGTATTTGGGTGTGTGCAAATCCCTTGTTACTAAAAGTGGTTCGTTTAACCGTGAACGGTGAAGTAGCTTCAGGAGCTGCGACCACGTTTGGTACATACCCTGCATCTAGGGTGGCGGCCAATAATGGAGCCATATACTTGGTGTCTGCACTGGAACTTACAATAATCGTAGTAGCTCCTTCTCGTTTGGCTACCTGAACTACAGCTAGGGCATAAGCATTGGCGTTGAATGTCTTTAAGGAGTCGTCGGAGATATGCAAAACCTTAGAAATGCCATAATCCCCTAAGGCTTCATTTTCGTTCGAATTAAAAGATACTGCCGTGGCAGTTGTTCCAAGTTGCTTAGCTACTTCGGCAGCATAGGAGGCTACTTCAAAAGCACTTTTTTTAAAATTTCCGTTTTCGGATTCTGTATATACTAATACTGACATATTTTTTAAATTTTAATGGTTAACCTAAAATTGGAAATTGATTAAATCGCTTTTGCTTCGTTGTAAAGAAGATTTACCAATTCGTCCACGGTATCAACAAGCTTTACGGCTCCTTTAGGTTCTGGTTTGTCAAAGGATAAGTCTTCGGTTGCTTTGGTTGCGGTAATAGGCTCTATAACAGTCAATTTTTTCTGACGCGCCTGCATAATCCCTCTCATATTAGGGATGCGAAGGTCGCTTTCTTCTACAAGTCCTTTTTGTCCGCCAATAACTAAGGGAAGGCTAGTGCTCAAAGTTTCTTTACCGCCATCTATTTCTCTAATAGCGGTTGCAGTGTTTCCATCTACGTCTAGGCTAATACAGGTGTTTACAAAATTCATGTCCAAAAATGCGGCTATCATCCCCGGAACCATTCCTCCATTATAATCAATGGATTCCCTGCCACCGATGACTAAATCGTAACCTCCATTCTTTATGACTTCTTTAAGTTGTTGGGCAACAAAAAAACCATCTACTGGCTCGGCGTTTATTCGTATTGCCTCGTCCGCACCAATGGCAAGTGCTTTTCTCATGGTGGGTTCTACGTTTGCACCGCCCACGGTAGCAACATGCACTGTAGCGCCTTGTTTTTCCTTGAACCACATGGCTCTTGTTAATCCAAATTCGTCGTTTGGATTTATTACGAACTGTACGCCGTTGGTGTCAAATTTTGTATCACCCTCAGTGAAATTTATTTTTGATGTAGTGTCAGGGACATTACTTATGCAGACTAATATTTTCATTTGTGAAATACGTTTAAAATAATGAGTACGAAGATAACTATTATTTTTCCAATTTACTATGCATGCATAGTAAATTTTATAACTTTTTTTGATTCTCTCGAGGGATAGTTTGACATATTATTTGCTATTTTTGCTTCCTTTGAAGCGAAACCTTTAGAGATTAAAATTTAAGCTAATGAAAACCTTACAATTTAGAGAAGCCATCGCGGAGGCCATGTCCGAGGAAATGCGCAGGGACGAGTCGATTTATCTAATGGGCGAAGAAGTTGCAGAATATAATGGTGCTTATAAAGCTTCAAAGGGAATGCTGGACGAGTTTGGTGCTAAACGTGTAATTGATACCCCGATTTCCGAATTGGGTTTTGCTGGAATAGGTGTTGGTTCTACCATGACGGGGAATAGACCTATTATAGAGTTTATGACCTTTAATTTTGCTATGGTTGGTATTGATCAAATCGTTAACAACGCAGCGAAGATTCGTCAGATGTCGGGCGGACAGTTTCCGTGTCCGATTGTCTTTAGAGGTCCTACGGGTTCAGCAGGTCAATTAGGGGCAACGCACTCACAAGCTTTTGAGAGTTGGTATGCCAACTGTCCTGGTCTTAAAGTTATCGTTCCTTCAAACCCTGCGGATGCTAAAGGTTTATTGAAATCTGCCATTCGTGATGATGATCCGGTTATTTTTATGGAATCCGAGCAGATGTACGGCGATAAAGGCGAAGTTCCAGAAGGTGAGTATACCATACCTATTGGTGTTGCTGATATTAGAAGGGCTGGTACGGATGTGACTATAGTTTCTTTTGGGAAGATAATTAAAGATGCAGATAAAGCTGCTGAGGAGCTTGAAAAAGAAGGTATTAGTTGTGAAATAATAGATTTACGGACAGTAAAACCTTTGGATTATGAGGCAATACTTACGTCGGTTAGAAAGACAAATCGATTGGTAATCTTGGAAGAGGCTTGGCCATTTGGTAATGTAGCTACTGAAATCACCTATCATGTGCAGGCTCATGCGTTCGATTATCTAGATGCCCCTATCGTAAAAATTAATACTGCTGATACACCAGCACCATATTCACCCGTTTTATTGGCAGAGTGGTTGCCTAATCATAAAGATGTAGTGAAGGCGGTTAAAAAGGTAATGTATAAAGGATAACATATTTTTGTAAAAGTAGCTTAGCTTCGTCGACCAAGGTCGAGGAAGCTTTTTTATTTGGAACGCTATTTGTCCAATAACTCCTACAGAGTTTTAATAATGAAACAAATATTATATTTATTTTTACTTTTCGGCTTTGTTTGGTTGAATGCCCAGACCAAGGTAGGCGGTATTGTTATAGATGAGGCTGGGGAGCCTGTGGCTTTCGCTAATGTGCTTTTTAAAAACTCTACCGAAGGTACTATTAGCAATGAAAACGGAAGGTTTTATATGGAGTCTGATAATGTGCACGACATATTGTTGGTTTCGTTTATTGGCTTTGAACATCAGGAAATTATTCTGGAGAGTAAGGTAACCTACGAAATGAACATAATCTTACTCGAAGCTACGGAGCAGCTAAACGAAGTGATATTGATTTCTGGTAAACAGTCTAAAAAGAATAATCCTGCGGTAGAAATACTTAAGAAAATATGGGCTAAAAAACGGCAGAACGGTGTTCGCCAATTTAATCAATATGCTTTTGATAAATATGAGAAGGTAGAATTTGATTTGAATACTATAGACAGTTCCTTGATAAAAAGCAAGGTATTTAAAGGGTTGGAGTTTGTTTTTCAAGATTTGGATACGTCAAGAATCACTGGAAAAACGTATTTGCCAATATTTTTGAACGAGACCTTTTCTAAGGTAAAAGGAGACAATATTTTAAAAGAAGAGAAAGAGGAAATTTTAGGCAACAAAAACTCTGGTTTTGATAATAATCAGGCTATTATAGCTTTTGTAAAGGACTTGTATCAGAGCTATGATATTTATGATAACTATTTAAAGTTTTTCGATAAAAGTTTTACCAGCCCCTTATCTCGTGCGGGCATAGATACCTATAATTATGCCTTGCGGGACAGCGCCTATATCGATACTAAATGGTGTTATAATATCGTGTACTATCCCCGCAGAAAGAACGAGCTTACCTTCAAGGGTGATTTTTGGGTCAATGATAGTACATGGGCCGTAAAGAACATTAATCTGGAAGTTACGAAAAGTGCCAATATCAACTGGGTAAAGGAAATTTATATAGAGCAGGATTTTAATGTAGTCAACGATTCGGTCTTTCTTCTTAAACGGGATTATATGTTAAGCGATTTCAGCTTTCAAAAGAAGGAAGAATCGAGAGGGGTCTATGGCAAGCGGACCACGGTTTATGATAACTATGAGTTCAATAAACCAGTGCCAAAAGAATTTTATAGAAAATCTAGGAACGTAGTAGACCCAAGTGCACTAGCTACGGACGATGCGTTTTGGCAGAAAAACAGACTGGAAGATTTGAATAAGGATGAATCCGGTATCTATAAACTTTTGGATACCTTAAAAACAGTACCTAAATTCAAGTCTTATTATAATGTAGTGAGTATTTTAGGTTCCGGTTATGTCGAGATAGACAAGTGGAATATTGACGTGGGCACCATTTATGATTTCTTTGGGTTTAACGATGCTGAAGGACCAAGGGTAAGGATAGGTGCTCGGACATATTTTGGTCAAAACGATCCCTGGCGTATCGAAGGGTACGGTGCTTACGGATTTACGGATAATAAAGTAAAACATGGTATTTCAGGTAAGTTTCTCTTAGATTCTAAGAGCAGGCTTATTGTTTCTGGGGGGCATAGGCGTGATATAGAACAATTGGGGGTAAGTCTCACCGCTACCAATGATGTGTTGGGAAGAAGCGTTGCTTCCTCTTCTCTGCTTACGGTAGGAGCCAACAACAGGTTAACCAATATTAATTTAAGCGCACTTAGTTTTGAAATCGAGCCAATTACAAATGTACGGGTTTCGATAGGTGGTACGTTTAGGACCTTAAGTTCAGCATTGCCTAATGATTTTAGCTTGGATTATATAGATTTGGAATCTTCTTCTGGGGTGTCTTCGGAGGTGAGACAGTTGGATTTCAGCACCATTTTTATATACACCCCTGGAAAGCAATCCGTAGGGTATGGTGTGGAGCGTAGGGAGGTAAATGATCGTTATAGTACCTTGCTTCTTAATGTGACAAAGGGTACAAACGGATTTTTAGATAGTGATTTTAATTATACCAAATTACAGTTTTCCTATACCAGACCATGGCAATTGGGTGGTTTTGGTAGGTTGATGACCACCGTGGAACTTGGAAAGACCTTTGGAGAAGTGCCTTTAGGCTTGTTGAGTGTTGTGCCAGGGAACCAAACATTCTTTTCCAATTATGGTACGTTTCCAAATTTAGATTTTTATGAATTTGTAACGGATACCTATAGTGCTGTGCATCTAGAACATAATTTTAACGGAAGATTGTTTTCAAGGATTCCATTTTTACGTAAATTAAATCTGAGGGAAATTATAGGACTTAGAGGCGTTTGGGGAGAACTATCCGATGCTAATAGACTTTTGAGTTCGCCTGCTGCTATTAACACGCCTTTGCAGGCGCCTTCGGAACGGATTTATTACGAGTACTCCGTAGGCGTTGGTAATATCTTTAAAATTTTTAGAATCGATTTTAATTTTAGGGGTAATTATTTAGAAAATCCTGATGCAAGGGCCTTTGGGGTTACTGGTACTTTTGGGTTTAGCTTTTAAGCTTCTAGGAAACAGGACAATTTAGGGCGCTAAAAGGCGTTACAATTTTTATAAGTGTTGGGTTAAAGCCTGGATTTTGGCTTAACTTCTAACTGCAATTAAATATAAATAAGATATGAGTGAGAGTACCGATGTAACTTTTGATGTGTTAATTGAAATTCCTAAGGGAAGTCGTAATAAGTATGAATACGATTTTACGCTGCATAAGATTAGATTTGACCGAACATTGTTTTCTTCTATGATGTATCCAGGCGACTATGGTTTTATACCAGAGACTTTGGCTTTGGATAAAGACCCCTTAGATGTTTTGGTGATGTGTACAGAGCCAACCTATCCTATGGTTGTGGTTGAGGTAAAGCCAATTGGAGTCTTTTATATGGAAGATGAGAAGGGGCCCGATGAAAAAATAATTTGTGTTCCCGTTTCTGACCCTATTTGGAACCAAAAGAATGATTTATCAGACTTAAATCCGCATAGAAAAAAAGAAATTGAGCACTTCTTTCAAGTGTACAAAGACTTAGAGAAAAAGAAAGTTGATGTTGGAGGGTGGGGCAATGTTGATGAGGCAATAAAAATTTATCACGAGTGCGTGCAACGTTATGATGAAAGCGAACATAAAAAGAAGCGCACCTTTACCATTTAAAGAACTGATTCTTAATTTATAGCCACCATTATTAATAATGGTGGTTTTTTTTATTCTATTTTACTACTTTAGCAGCCGTTTACAAAACTATAAACAATCAAATCAAATGGAATTAATCGTAAAATTTTTACCCGTCTTCGGAGTAGTAGCCCTTCTTTTTGTGGCTTGGAAGAACGCATGGGTAGGCAAGCAAGAAGTCGGTGATGAGAAAATGTCGCGTATTGCTAAGAATATAGCCGATGGTGCTATGGCCTTTTTAAAAGCGGAGTACAAGGTTTTAGCAATTTTTGTGGCAGCGGTAGCTGTCTTGTTATTTTTTAAAGGAAATTCAGAAGTTGGATCTAACGGTCTGGTTGCTGTATCATTTATTGTAGGTGCTATTTGTTCTGCCTTGGCAGGATTTATTGGAATGCGTGTTGCTACTAAAGCGAACGTAAGAACTACACAAGCTGCAAGAACATCATTAGGGAGAGCATTGGAAGTAGCTTTTGCAGGTGGTGCTGTAATGGGCTTAGGTGTTGTAGGTTTGGGGATTTTAGGCTTAAGTGGCTTATTTATGATATACCAATCAATTTGGCCTGGAGCTGATAATTTACCAATGGTATTAAATGTGCTTTCTGGGTTTTCATTAGGGGCTTCGTCCATTGCTTTATTTGCACGTGTTGGTGGCGGTATTTATACGAAAGCAGCAGATGTAGGTGCTGATTTGGTAGGTAAAGTTGAAGCTGGTATTCCAGAGGATCATCCTTTAAACCCAGCAACTATCGCAGATAACGTTGGGGATAATGTTGGAGATGTTGCGGGTATGGGTGCTGATTTGTTCGAATCTTATGTAGGCTCTATCATAGGAACAATGGTTTTAGGGGCATTTATTCTAACACCTAATTTTGATGGCTTAGGAGCTGTGTACTTGCCTTTAGTGTTAGGAGCTGTAGGTATAATAATGTCTATCCTTGGAACATTTTTTGTGAAAGTAAAAGATGGTGGAAATCCTCAAACCGCATTAAATATTGGAGAATTTGGTTCTGCTGGTTTAATGGTTATAGCATCTTATTTTATTATCAATGCGTTAATTCCAGAATCGGTAGAAGGTTTGCCATTCGGTGCAATGGGTGTCTTTTGGGCAACAATTGCTGGTTTAGTTGCTGGTTTAGGTGTTGGTAAAATAACAGAGTATTATACTGCTACGGGTAAAAAACCTGTCATGTCAATTGTGAAGCAATCTGAAACTGGAGCGGCCACAAATATAATTGCTGGTTTAGGTGTGGGTATGATGTCTACCATGATTCCTATTCTTTTGATTGCTGCTGCTATTATGGTGTCACATCATTTTGCAGGTTTATACGGGATTGCAATTGCAGCGGTAGGAATGTTAGCAAATACAGGGATTCAATTAGCTGTTGATGCTTACGGACCAATATGTGATAATGCTGGTGGTATTGCTGAAATGGCTGAATTACCAAAAGAAGTACGTGAGCGGACCGATAAATTAGATGCGGTTGGGAATACTACGGCTGCTGTTGGTAAGGGCTTCGCTATCGCGTCTGCGGCATTAACGGCATTGGCTTTATTTGCTGCTTTTATGAAAACAGCAAATGTTGTTTCTATTGATGTGTCTCAGCCACAAATTATGGCTGGCTTACTAGTAGGAGGCATGTTACCCTTTGTTTTTTCTGCATTATCAATGAATGCTGTTGGGCGTGCCGCAATGGCAATGATTGAAGAGGTTAGACGTCAATTTAGAGATATTCCTGAATTGAAAGCGGCGTTAGTAGTTATGCGTAAGTATGATTCTGATATGACTAAAGCTTCAGTAGAAGATAGAAAAATATTTGATGCGGCGGATGGTGTTGCGGATTATGGAAAATGTATTGACATTTCTACGAAAGCATCTATTAGAGAAATGGTGTTGCCAGGATTATTAGCAATCGTTGTTCCTGTAGCTGTCGGTTTTATTGGAGGTGCTGAAATGTTAGGTGGATTACTTGCTGGTGTTACCACATGTGGTGTGCTTATGGCAATATTCCAATCTAATGCCGGTGGTGCTTGGGATAATGCGAAGAAAACTATTGAGGAACAAGGGAAGAAAGGAACAGACGCTCATAAAGCAGCTGTTGTCGGTGATACGGTTGGAGATCCTTTCAAGGATACATCTGGTCCTTCTTTAAATATCTTATTAAAATTGATGTCGGTTGTTGCTTTGGTTATCGCGCCAAGTATTGCTTTGAACGTAGATACTATGACAGCTTATAATGAGACTAAGACAGCAACAGAAGTTGTGTTCGCTCAAACGGAAAGGAACGTTGCTGTAAGTATGGACAATAATGAAGATGGTACGTCAAAAGCAGTAGTTGTTACTACGGGTATAGAAAACGGTAAAAAATCCGTTTCAGAACAAGTATTTGAAGGAACTGAAGAGGAAGTTAAAGCTAAGGTAGCGGCTTTTAATACTTCTTCTACCGATGTGAAAGTTCAAATTGAGAATGTTGCTAAAGAAGTAAAAAAGGAAATGAACTAAAGTCTAGTTTCCTGTTATTTAAAAAAGCCTTTCATGTTTTGCATGTAGGGCTTTTTTGATTTTATTACGATCTTATTTATACTAGCAACCGTGAATTTTAGTTTAAACGTAGAGAATGGTGCACTTTCAAATATTTCTTACTGCAACTTAAAGGTGATAGGGATAGCGAAAGATACCTTTACGTTTTGGTCTCGCTGTTTTCCTGGGGTCATTTTAGGTAGCTTTCCAATGATTCGTGCAGCTTCGTTTTCAAGATTGTCGTTGGGTCCTCTCATACGTATATTGCCAATAGTACCGTCCTTTTTAATATCAAATACAATGTTCACCCGTCCTTGAATTCCTAATTCTTGCTCTTGTTCTGGATAGCGGAATACGTTACCAATATGCTTTTGTATCATTTTACCAAAACAGGCTCTTTTGTCGGTTTCGTTTTCACAACCTGGAAAAACTGGAACTTCTTCAATGTTTACCCAGTTTACCTCCGGCTCAAGTTCATGCTCTATAACTTCAATATCGGATACTTCTAGTATTTTGGTGTTCGTGTCTGCTTCTGTAGATTGTATTTCGGTTTCAATTATCTCAGGGTCATCGGCTACAATCTCAATTTCTGGAGGTAGCACATGTTTTATTATTGGGTTTTCAATCGTAAACTTTTTCATATGCTCCTCCTCTATGATATCATCTGGTTTGCTTAGTTCTTGGGTATAGGTATTTGGGTTTTTATAGGTCTTCCATTCTAATCCCGCATAGGATAATAGCATAACTGTAACTAATCCAATAGCGAAATAAATACCACTTCTTTTGTTGATGTCTTTGTTGGGTTTTTTTTTAAGTTCCATACTTCTAAAAGGTTTTTGCTGCCAAAAGGCAAACAGGTTTATAGTATTTTGATTTACACTTAAATCTACCTTTTGTAAGTTGCTTATAAAATGGGGAATGAGGGAGCTTAGGGTTTTGGTGAGGGAGTGCCCTGTTAAACCTAGGGTTTTATCTATTTAGAGAATTTTTTTTTGTATATCCGTTATTAGCCATAACCTGTAATATTAGCTATGACCAGCCTATCAAATATTTTTTCTCCAAAATATCTTCGGTTAAGTTTGTACACAAATTCATTTAAGTACAGTTGAAGAT
>JBLHNI010000105.1:0-9988 GCA_047650615.1 Maribacter sp. | reverse complement strand
GCCCTCCTTCCTCCTTAACCTTGGAAGTAATAGCAGAATTAAAACCAGGCAAAAAAGAGGTTTTAGTCCGTGTACGGGCCTGCGGTATTAATTTTCCCGACACACTCATAATTCAAGGCTTGTACCAATTCAAGCCAGATTTACCTTTTACTCCAGGCAGTGATGTTGCGGGTGTGGTAAAGGCAATAGGGGAAGACGTGAAACATCTAAAAATAGGCGATGAAGTATTTGGTTTTGTAGCCCATGGTGCCATGGCAGAAGAAGTTTTAGTGCCAGCAAATGCTTGTTTTCCTAAACCAAAGCAAATGGAGTTCCCTGTAGCCGCATCTTTTATGATGGCTTATGGCACTTCATTTTATGCGCTAAAAGACCGCGCAAAAATCCAAAAAGGAGAAACCCTGCTCGTGTTAGGGGCTTCAGGTGGTGTGGGCCTTGCTGCTGTGGAACTGGGTAAACTTATGGGTGCCCATGTTATTGCGGCAGCCTCTTCGGATGAAAAACTGGAACTCTGTAAACACTACGGTGCAAATGAAACAATTAACTATAGCAAAGAAGATTTAAAGTCGGCCATAAAAGCTTTGACAAAAAACAAAGGAGTCGATGTTATCTATGACCCCGTAGGTGGCTCTTATTCAGAAGCAGCCTTTAGGGGCATGGCTTGGAACGGTAGGTATTTGGTCGTAGGGTTCGCCTCGGGAGAAATTCCTAAATTACCCCTAAACCTGCCTTTGTTAAAAGGGGCTTCCGTAGTAGGCGTCTTTTGGGGCGGATTCGCCATGGGACAACCCAAAGAAAATATGCAAAATACCATGACCTTGATGCAATGGTATGCTGAAGGTAAATTAAAACCCCATATTGATAAAATATATTCCCTTGAGCATGCTCCAAAAGCTTTAGAAGCTATGATGCAGCGAAAAGTAAAGGGGAAATTGGTAGTTCGCGTGGTAGAGTAGATATGAGAGACACAACCTGTGACTAAAATAAAAAGGAAGCAGGAGACTAGAAACAAAAACAAATATGAGACTAAAAGATAAGGTCGCCATTGTAACTGGTGGCGCAAGAGGTATCGGACAAGCTATTGCAGAATTATTTGCAAAAGAAGGAGCGACAGTTATTATTATTGATTTGTTACCCCAAGGGGAACAAGTAGCAGAACATATCATTGCCAATGGTGGTGCGGCAGAATATCATGCTGTTTCCGTGACGGATAAAATGGGAATTGACACCCTATTCGAAAACATCAACACCACCCATGGTAAAATTGACATCCTCATCAATAATGCAGGTATTACCAGAGACCGTACCTTGGAAAAAATGAGTATGGACGATTGGGATGCGGTTATTGACGTGAACCTGAAAGGAGTGTTTATTTGCTCCCAAGCTGTTGCTCCCTATATGAAGGCTAATAACTACGGACGCATAGTTAGTGCGGCATCCAACGTGGGGCTGCGTGGGAATTTTGGGCAGACCAACTATGCTGCCACCAAAGCCGGAGTTATTGCGATGGCCAAGACATGGACCATGGAACTAGGTAAGTTTGGTATTACAGCCAATGCCGTAGCTCCAGGTTTTACACTGACCGACATGGTCGCTGATATTCCGGAGGCCCATTTAGATGCAATTAAGGCAAGTATTCCACTAAAAACTGCTGCACAACCCATAGATATTGCGTACGGCTATCTATATCTTGCCTCGGACGAGGCTCGATTCGTATCAGGAATTTGTCTTACCATTGATGGCGGAACCGCACGTTAAACTCAGCAACATGGCACAACTACATATTGCAAATTTTACCGAGTTCAAAAGTTTGATGGGTAAAGAACTTCCTGCGGGAACATGGTTTACAATAAACCAAGAAATGATTAACGATTTTGCGAAGGCTACGCAAGATTTTCAATGGGTGCACGTGGATCTTGAGAAAATCAAAAAATATTCTCCATTCAAAAAGGCAATTGCCCATGGCTTTATGTCCGTTTCCCTGTTATCCAAACTATTAACAGACCTCATAACAGTAGATTCAGCAACAATGGGCGTGAATTATGGATTGAATAAGGTTCGTTTTCCAAATCCCGTTTTGGTCGACAGCCAAATTCGACTACATACCACTATTTCCGCAATGGAATCTTATGGTGAAAATGGCTTAAAAATCACTTGGAACTGCACCGTAGAAATCCAAGGCACAGAAAAACCTGCCTGTGTAGCGGAATTTTTAAGTCTGATGTTTGAATAAACTATACAATCCTACAACGGCATGTCGTGTTATCAACAAATGGCTAAAATAGGCACCCGATTCATTGCTAAAGAACTACTCTTCAAATACGGTTTCAACTAGTCTCCCATGTACCTTGGGAGTTCTGGAAAAATCATTAGTATTTCCAAAGACTTCCTACATATCAGCATCAAACTCAACTACACGTACAAAAACAAAAATTTTGTAGGCTCCATTTTTTGGGGAAGTATGTTTGCGGCGGTAGACCTCATTCCTATGATACAGCGCATGCTGCTCTTTGGCGATGATTATGTAGTTTGGGACAAGTCTGCCGAAATCTATTTCAAACGCGCTGCGCGGGAAGCCTTATATGCCGACTTTGATTTCCAAGCTTATGAACTAGGAGATTTACAAAATAAGGTGATGGAACAAAAGGAAATCGATAGTGTGGAGACAACGGAACTTACCAACGAGCAGAAGAACATTGTATATTGTGAAGTCCATAAAACTATCTACAGAGCAGAAAAACCATTCTATAAGCAAAAAAGAAAACTTAGGAAGGCTACAATATAAAACAAGAAAATTATTTGTACATTATACTGTTTTTCATCGACTTATAAATAAATTAACCAATACCATACTCCGCCATGCAAAGACTCTTCGACCTTTTGTACCACCAAGCAGCTAATTTCCCAATTGACAATGCATTAAATGCCCGGGGTGCCGACGGCCAATGGAAATCCTATAGTTCACAAAAGGTACTAGAATTAGCGGAGTTGGCAGCATCAGGATTATTGAATTTAGGATTTAAACCTGGGGATAAAATTGCCATTACGTCCTATATAAACCGACCAGAGTGGGTGATTATGGATTTTGCCATACAAATGGCGGGAATGATTAGTATTCCTATGTATCCAACAATCAGCCCTAGCGAATACGAATTTATTTTAAACGAAGCCGAGGTAAAAGCCGCTTTTTGCGGTGGATTGGATTTATTCAACAAACTATCACAAGCGCAGAAAAATAGTCCTAAACTGAGCCACATTTACGCATTTGAACAAGATTCAAAAGGAACTTTTTGGGAGACTTTATTCGATATTTCAAAACAACATGAAGTAGTGCAAATAATGGCTGAAATAAAAACAGACGACTTAGCCACCATCATTTACACATCTGGCACCACCGGAAACCCAAAAGGAGTCATGTTATCGCACAAAAACATCATGCATGTAATCTTGGAGACTTCTAAATTTTTGCCGTTAACGGATGGCGACAAGGTCATCAGTTTTTTACCCCTTTGCCATGTTTATGAGCGAGCAGTTTCCTTTGCTTATTGTTATAGGGGTGCGGCAGTTTATTTCTGTGGTACCGATAACCTCAGTGGTCCAGATGGTGATTTGGCAAACGTAAAACCAATTGCTTTTACTACGGTACCCAGACTCCTTGAAAAGGTATACGAAGCCATATATAATAAAGGACTTATTCTTGAAGGCGTCCAGAAAAAAATATTTTTTTGGGCCTTGGAACTAACTGACGGTTTTGAGCTAGACCAAAAACTTTCGTTTACCAAAAAGCTACAATGGAAAATCGCCAATAAACTGATTTTTAGTAAATGGCGCGATGCCCTGGGGGGCAATATTCGCTTAATTGTTACCGGCGCTGCTCCATGTCCTTCAAAAATACTACGTGTATTCTGTGCTGCCGGAATCCCAGTTCGTGAGGCCTATGGACTCACAGAAACCTCACCCACGCTTACCATTAACGGCTTAGAGCCAGGTGGAACCTATATAGGAACTGTTGGCTATGCTATTCCTGGCGTTTCGCTAAAAATAGACCCATCAGATGGCAACTATGCAGATGATGAAGGCGAAATACTGGCCTACGGACCTAATATAATGCAAGGCTATTACAAAAAGCCAGAAATAAACGCGAAGGTCTTTAAAGAAATCGATGGGAAAAAATGGTTTTGTACAGGTGATATAGGAAAATTAATCAAAAATGCCACAGGCAACGAATTCCTAAAAATAACCGATCGTAAAAAGGAGCTATTGAAAACCTCCGGAGGTAAATATGTTGCCCCTGCCCCCATTGAGAACAAGATGAAAGAAGACTTTTTAATAGCACAAATGATGGTGGTGGGTGACAAGCAAAAATTTGTGACCGCCCTTATTCTTCCTTCTGAAGCATCGCTGAAAAATTGGTGTCAGCACAAAAAATTAGGTTGGACTACTTTGGATGACATGATTCAGCATAAAGAAGTCATCTCTAAATTTCAAAAAGTGGTTGATACCTACAACCCCTTGTTCAGCCATATTGAACAGGTGAAAAAGTTTAAACTCATAAGTTCGCCTTGGCTGCCCATACATGAAGATGGTGCTGAAGCCGAACTTACTCCTACCCTTAAATTAAAAAGAAGGGTCATCCGCGAGAAGTTTAAAAATGAGATTACAGCGCTTTATTCATAGTATGGTTTTATACTATTTGTCTGTCTGAGGTATTCCCATCTATTCTAAAGAACATAATTTGGCATGGTGGTAATACATCCTGATTACTTCATGGTATTCTCAGAAACGCTGAAGGTTTTTGTAAGTGTAATTGGTTTACCATAAGAGGTAAATCCGTTCAGCATAATTTCATATTCACCTTTCACATCTGAGGTGAAAAACTCAAATTCATAGCTATTTTTATCGATTACCACATGGGGTTTCCAAAAAAGAAGGCTGCGATAATCTGGAATTCTGGAAAATTCGTCCACTTCTGAACCATAACTTTGATTATAATAATTTTTTATCGGTTCTGGTTTTTTAAAATTGATAACCGAACTGTTTTCATAGGTATGTGTTTCTAGATAATCACCGTTAAAGGTTTCTACCGAAACCATTCCCTGATACTCGCTACCACCAAGAACAAACTTATCCCGTATCAGGCTGATTTTCTCTATGTTACGCGCATCAAAGGTTCTTATTTTTTCGTGGTTGGGTATAAAAACGCCATCTATTAAAATAATCGAGGGGAAATTGTTAAACTCTTCGTCATAGGAGGTTTCGAAATCCTGTGCAACCTTCACATAGTCATTTCCCTTACCACCATTCCTGTACCCAGCATTAGTGACAATTTCTACCATGGTTTCTTCAAAAGTAAGGAAGCGGGTATACTCATCCAAAAGAAGGGTTTCAGGTGTTCCTCCATCAAAAGGATCTATAACATCGCCTTGTAAAATAGAATCTGGCTTTACCTGAAAAAAATGATTTTCAATTTGATTGTGAACACTACGGGCTACAATAGCTTCTTTATCTTCTCCTGTTAGGGTATAGTCCGAGAAAGTCAACCCCGACAAATCCAAATTACCAATAGCTCCCTTTTTTATATCATATTTGGTCGATTCATCTTCTACTTGAACCACCGCCGTTGAGACCTTATAATCCTTTCTTAGGTAGGAGTAAAAATTACCATTTTCATCGGTCCTTGAGAATTTTAATAAAAATTCCTTTCCAGGTATAGATATAACCACAGGTTTATCGACCGCAGGACTACCGTTGGCATTTGTTACTTTTCCATAAAAAAGCTCGCCACGCTGTTCTGGTAAAAATAGACTATCGCCTACCTGCTGTTTAATCTGTCCTTCGGTATTAAAATAAGCATCAGCATAGATGGTAGCATCCATGAAAGAATCCTTTCCCAAATGCTCTTTATTGATAACCTTTACCGTGTACGCTCCATTTCCTAAATACCCCTTATAATTCTTTAAGGATAATTTTACTTTCTCTCGTTTGCTATAGCTTGTTTTATCGATTGAAAATGTAATGGCAGAAGAATCTATGACTTTGTTCTTTGTACTTAATGATTCTTTATTTTTAGCAACTCCCTTAGTGGTGCTTGACAATAATTTAGATTGATTCGCGAGATAGGGATTTATGATGACGATATCGTCTTTGAATACTTGTGTTAGCCCATTATTTTTCATCCATTGCGTATACCCCAAAAGCTTATATGTACCCGATGGCACATTGGCCGAAATAAAGAAATCTCCTTGCCCTAGACCTTTTTGCATCTTTAACTTATGCTCAAAAACATATTCCTTTTCATCGTTTACCAAGGCAACATAGGCCAGTCTGCTGATATTCGTAAGTTTATTGCTCTGTGCATTAAAACAGTATATGGCGTAATAAAAGTATTCTCCGGCAAAAACTACGGGCCCGGTATGGTCTATATACATCTTTTCTTGGGGAAGTTTTTTTAAACTTTCCAACTCGGATGGCGTTTTTACTACATACTGAGACCAACCCACCAGGGAATGCAGCAAAAAAAACAAACGCACAATAATTAATTTATTCATAACTCTCCTATTATTCTATCCAAAATTCAGGTACCCTATTACTACCTAACACCGTACAATCACCACAAGCCCTGCGAGCGGTTAAATAAGGACCGCCCCCTGCCACTTCCCCATTATTATCACGTACGTATATAAAAAACCCACTATCAATCACGTTCTTTAAAGGCGAAGTTTCTGCTAGTGTAATGATTGACGGTGCTCCCAAAAAACCACAAGCTATGGCATACGGGGGTAAATTCTCATCCGGAAAAAGATCTTCATAGTTGAAAAATAGTCGGGCTGAACTCTCGTTGGCCACTTCAAAATACCCCAATACCTTTTCATTTGGGTTGGTCGTACTTGACATGTTCCCGGCAACGAACCCCGGTTGAATTTCGGTAAAAACACTTTCGTTACCTGCCTGTTCGTTTAAGGTACGGTAAAAAGAATGGGCATCTGCAGACTGCCCTAATTGCCGTAACAATATACTGTACCGGTGACTAATGATAAAGTCATCTTTTGAAATAAAACGCACCAAATTTCTATTCACCGTATTGCCTGTTATACTCAAATTACTGGTCTGTATGATGCGATTACTCAATTGGGTGCCATAACAGACCCGTTCTTCTTGCTCTCTGGCTACCAAGGCAAAGCCATAAGGCGGATTAGGATCAGTTACCACCATATCTAAAGGAGACCATAGGGGTGCAATGATTTTATAGGTTTCTTCATATTGATAACGCAAAAAAGGTGTCTCGTTAGGTATGATTTCAGCATCTACATAAATAGCTACACCCTCAACGCCCAAATCATTGGTTATGCGTTCTGTATATATATTGCCTATTTCAGATTGGGCAGGTAGGGAAACCAACTCAGAGTCATACGCACTTCCCGAACTTGTCTGTATTTTCAACTGATAAGCGGTGTTTTCAAAAGCTTGAAAAGACTGATCAGACAGGTAACGCCCAGGTTCTATTTCTGTAAAAGAAAAAATAGTGCCCTGATCGTCAACAACCGAAACATTTGCGTTTTGCATTACAGGTTGTATGGAGTCATTGGCAAAGCTCCTGCCCCTTCCCAAAAGCACTTCCTGCTGTTTTAATTCATTGGTGATAGTAGCCTCTACAACCAACAGTGTTTCAATATTGGCACCGTTTTGTATTTCACTGGAAATATCAAAGGGTTCTACGCAGCTTGACACTGCTAATATTATCAAAGTTCCTATGTGATAAACTAGTTTTCTCATCCTTCTATCCAAAATTTAGGTACAATATTACTGCCCAGTTTCCTACAATCGCCACAGGGACTCGGCCATGAAAAATAAGGTTGATTCGTATTCTCTTCATTTTCCGCCGCAAACGTAATGAGTCCAGCTAGAATAGCCTCGATCAAGGGAGATTCACAGGCCCCATCACATACTCGAAAACCATCACAATGATAGCCCCTACGATATAGCTGAGGGTTACCCATTGCGTTGTAATTTATGGCATAAGGGGGCAAGGGTTCATTGGGGGAAAGATCTTCGTAATTAAAGAAAATACCTTCCTCACTTACCGAAGCAACTTCAAAAAATCCCAATATCCGTTCCGACGAACTACTATCCGAAAATATATTTCCTTCAAAAAAACCAGGCTGTACTTGAGAAAAAACAAGCTCTGAAAACGAAAAATCGGCCAAGCGCTCGTAATATGAATAGGCTTCACGGGTTTTAGCATATTGCCGTACCATAAGGCTGTAGCGATGAGACATGATATAATCATCCTTAAGCACAAAACGAATTTCCTTATTTTTAATATCAGAATTGGTCAGGTCACCCGATGATGCCTGAATCATTCGCCTTAAAACAGCGGAACCATAGCAGACCTTTCGTTCTTCTGTTCTTGTGTTGATTGCAACTTTATAAGGAATGGTATCACAGGAAGTATAATGAACTACCTTCAGTTCAAAAGGATCCCATCTCGGGGCTATAATCTTAAACATTTCTTCATATTTAAAACGAAAAAAAGTGGACTCATTTCCTCCTTCGGTATTATCAAGTAGCATGCCAACTCCTTCAACACCTAAGTCATTGGTGTATCTTTTGGCTATTAGTTGTGCGATGGGTTTTTTTTCTGGGGTTGTTACGTTATCAGAAACATATCGCTTGCCATCCGCAGCAACAATAGTTAGAATATAACCCTCACTATTGGCTGTTGAAGATTCGATTTCTGAGAGATAGGTTCCAGGTGTTCTTTCCTCAAAGCCAAACACAACACCTTTATCATATACAACTTCTACCACTGCACCAGTAACTGGCCTTGGCGTATCTTCTTCAAAAGTAAAAACTCGTGAAAGCTGCACGCGATGTCTCTTTTCTTCGTCCGTCAATAAGGCATCAATGATCAAAAGGCTTTCAAAAATTTCGGTCTTTGCATCAAACTCTTCTATACAACCAAGGCAACAGCATAGAAGGAATAAGGCAAAAAGCCATTTGAACGTATTGTTTTGTTGTGCTACTGACAAATTTTAAAATTTAAAATTATACGTTATAGATGGGATAGGAATGGCAAATATGGAACTTTGTAGGGCCTTGACCTCCCCGTTATCGGTCACAAAAAATACAGAGTAGGGGTTGTTTCTTCCCAGCACATTATACATCGAAATGGTCACAAAACTATGGGCCAACTTGTTCTTTTTATGGTTTCCCTCAATATTGAACCCTAAATCCAACCGATAGAAATCAGGAATCCGGAATTCGTTACGGTTACTAAAGGCAACAAAATCAGCATTATTGAATCTAAAGGTTCCTATGGGATAGGTTACCGGTCTGCCAGTTTGGTATACAAAATTAGCCGATACACTGTACCTCCTACTGAACTTGTAGTTGGTAATCAAACTTACATCATGGGGCTTATCAAAGTTAGAAGCAAAAAAATCTCCATTGTTGATGCGTTCCTCGCTAAACTCGCTATCAAACCGATATAAACTTCTAGAATAGGTATAGCTCAACCAACCATTAAAATCGCCTTTGTTCTTTTTTAATAAGAGCTCTACTCCGTAAGCCTTCCCATCGCCCTGAAGCACTTCTGTCTCCACATTTTCGTTCAGGAAGAGATTAGCACCTGTTTTAAAATCAAGTACATTATCCATTATCTTATAATAGCCTTCCAGGCTAAGTTCATATTCCTTGAAGTTTTTATAAATTCCTAAAGAGGCTTGATATCCTTGCTGGGGCGCTATATTAAGATCAGACAACTTCCAGGTGTCTATAGGCGAGACCGTGGTATTATTGGACAGGGTATGCAAAAATTGATAGGAATTATTAAAACTCGCTTTAATGGACAAGTCCGGTTTTATTAAATAGCGGGCGGAGATTCTAGCCTCTGGACCTCCGTAGGTTTTCACTACCTCTCCGCTTCCATAACTGATGGTATCTAATACGGTAGATTCGTTTTTAGGCAACCCGTCTTGATAGGTGCGTTGGG
>JBLHNI010000104.1:0-10001 GCA_047650615.1 Maribacter sp. | reverse complement strand
CATCCAACACTTCAAATGTGATGGTATCCAATTCTTGCTTTAAGTAGTATTGAATCTTTGCATCCGAAATACCCCTTATGGCATTGGAAGGCTTAAACAATACTGCGGATTCAGCGTTCATTTCTTTTTGGAATTGTCGTAAGGGATGAATGTCATCCAAAATCCAAAACCCTCGACCGTGTGTTCCCAATACAACATCATTGTCTTTAATTACCAGGTCTCTAATTGGTGTATCAGGAAGCTTTAATTGCAGCGGTTGCCATACTTCTCCATCATTGGAGGAAAAATAAACGCCATGCTCGGTACCCAAGAATAAAAGTCCTTGTCTCATTGGGTCTTCCCGCACGGCTCGGGCAAAATGACCATCCGCAATACCGTTAATAATCTTCGTCCATGTTTTGCCGTAATCCTGTGTTTTGAAAACATAGGGTTGACGGTCATCTACTTGGTAACGGTTTGCGGCCACGAAGAGTGTCCCGGGTCTGTGCAAAGACTCCTCTATGATACTGACACGAGAAAATTTCGGAAGTTCAGTTGGGGTTATATCCGACCAATTCGTACCACCATCTCTGGTAATGTGAATTTTCCCATCGTCAGAACCTGCCCATAATGTATTGATATCATGGGATGAGGGTGCTAAAGCAAAAACAGTGGCATAGATTTCCGGTCCGTTCATGTCCATCGTAATAACCCCACCAGTTTTTCCTAAGGTACTCGGGTCTGCATAGGTAAGGTCTGGACTGATTTTTTCCCAAGATTGCCCGTCGTTGGTCGTTTTCCATACGTGTTGTGAGCAAGTGTACATTACCTTGGAGTCTTGTGGTGCGAACATAATGGGGAAGGTCCATTGCCATCGCTCTGGTAGGGCACTAGCAGGCTCTCCTGAGAAGAAGCGCGGGTAGACTTGAATGTCTCTGGTCTGCCCATTGCTTCGGTCATAACGGGTCAATAGTGCTCCTTGGCTACCGGCATAAAAAATATCTTTATCTATGGGATGTTGTGTAATCCAACCGCTTTCCCCACCACCAACGGGGTAATACCATCCATGGTTAGGTCCTCTTGCCTGTTTATGTTCCCAACCCTCGCTAGGCACTGCTACTGTGCTATTATCCTGTTGTGCCCCCGCCACGTGGTAGGGAACATCACTCGTTGCCATTACGTGGTACAATTGCGTGGTAATGTAATCTTGCTCCGTCCAGCTTTTTCCGCCATTGATGCTTACATTACCACCACCATCATTGGAATTCATCATACGTTCAGGATTGTTGGGATCTATCCATAGGTCATGATTGTCGCCATGGGGCACCTTAATCGTGGTATCGAAGGTTTTACCACCGTCGGTAGACTTATAGAAACCAGTATTTAAACAATACACGGTTTCCTTATCCTTTGGGTCGGCGTAAATTCTGGAATAATAAAAGGCCCGTTGTCTCAATTTACGTTCGTCATTGGTGCGTACCCATGTTTTCCCAGCATCATCGGAACGAAACACACCGCCTTCGTTAGCTTCTACAATGGCCCAGACTCTATTAGAATCTACCGGCGAAACGGTCACTCCGATTTTACCTATCGGGGGGGCTGGCATACCACTATTTTCGGTAAGGTCGTTCCACGTTTCACCTCCATTGGTAGACTTCCAAAGTTTGCTGTCGCCACCGCCACCCCACATTTTCCAAGCTTTACGCTGTACCTCCCAGGTGGTTGCATATACTACTTGGGGATTGTTTTGGTCAATAATCAAATCTACGGCACCTGCCTTATCACTTACATACAATACTTTTTTCCAGTTCTTACCACCATCCGTACTTTTAAAAACACCTCGTTCGGCATTATCGCCATAGGGGTGCCCCAGAGCTGCTACATACACAATATCGGCATTGCTTGGGTGAATGCGTATCCGTGCCACTGCTTGGGTTTCCTTTAAGCCCATATGTTCCCATTTCTCACCTCCATCCGTGCTTTTATAGACACCGTCACCTTGGGTTATGCTACCGCGCAACTGTACTTCGCCCATTCCAATATAAACAATATCTGGATCTGACTCCGCTACAGCAACAGCTCCAACAGATGAGCTGGTTAATTGCCCGTCAGTTACCGGTTTCCATTCGGTGCCGCCATCTACGGTTTTCCAAAGTCCGCCACCTGTGGCACCAAAATAATATTCGTTGGGTCGCGAAGGGCTACCCGCGCAACCAAGGGAGCGTCCTCCTCTTAATGGGCCAATGTTCCGCCATTCCAATCCTTCATAGAAGGAAGCGGGAATAATTTCGTTGGAACTACCGTTTTGGGGGTCGATAGTCGTTTGGCCGTACCCAATGCATCCTATCAGAAATGCAATAAAAGTCAATAGTTGTGCTCCTGTTTTCATTTCGTCTTTGATTTAAATGCTTGTTATATCAGTTTTGTTGTGCATAGACCTCGTGGTCCTTACTGCCACCAGCCTGTAAATAGGCAAATAGGTCTTTAATTTCTTTAGGGTTCAGGCGGTTTAAAAGTCCTGACGGCATTGGAGATAGGGGAGATGCTTCCCTTTTGTCAACCTTTTCTTTTAAGACCTCAAAGGTATAGCTATCATTGAAAGGGTTGGGCATCACTATCACTGTATCATCCGTTTCGGATTTTATGCGACCCGACACCTTTTTACCGTCTTTTAAATGGAACAAGGTATTGGCATATTGGTCTGATATTTCATCATTTGGGCTGTAGGTAGCGAACAACATTTCGTAATTATTGAATTTGGTATGGGCCTGGGTCAGATCTGGACCTACCGCGGCGCCTTCGCCTCGAATTCTATGACATAAAATACACATACCTGCTTGAAAAGCACGCTTTCCTTTTTCAAAATTTACCTTATAATCTGCAAGTTCGGCACCCCAGACCACACTACCTATTTCGTTGGCGCTGTATTGTTGCCCCGGCCCAATAGGTACTGGTAAATCCGCAACAGCACTTTCGGGCGAATAGACTCCGGATAATTCTTGAAAGTACTCTTTCTCGCTATCAGGAACATTTTTCATAGCTGCCAGACGGATATTTTCCATTCCTGGTTTAAAACTTAGACCTCCCTTGGCATTAAGGACGTCATAAAACCAATTGAAATAAGAGGAGCGGGCTTCTTTTGTCCATCCTTTATCCGCATGACTGAGTAGCACCCCGTAATAAATAGCTTCCGTAGGGGGCATTTTGGCTATTATTTCCCTAAGAAGTGGCCCGTATTGCTCACTACGTTCCGTAATTGCTTCCGAAAGGAACTCACTTTTACCTGCAGTACCTTCTTTGGTATGGTGTTGTAATAATGCCACCAGTTCCTGGGTAATATTGTCAGCTTTTAAGTACAACAACAGTTGTGCTAATTCTCGATTGATATCGTTACTTGTATTGGGGAAAGAGGATTTTAGTTTTTTTATGGCTGCCTTTTTATCAGCATCATTCGGTTCGCCCATCCGTATAAAAAGTAATTGATAAGCACGGAGGAGATTCAATTGCTGCTCCACTGACTGATTTTGCAAGGGGATTAGAGCTAACTTTTTTAGAATTTTCGACTGTTGGGAGGCATCGCCTTGACGAGCCAATGCAATACTGGCCTCTATAATTTTTTCAGGGTTCTTTTCTTCCAAGAAAGCATTAAACCATTGGCCTACAGATTGATGTTCCAAAGCAATACGCGCCGCATATCGAATAAAACGATCCTCATTATTTAAATTGGGCCAAGCCACTTCGATAGCTTTTGGAGATTGTTCTTTGTGGTACTTTTCAAGGCTGTGACGTAATTCTCTTAGTTTACCTTCCTCAGCATAAGACGATGTTTCTTTTTTTTGCTGGTTCTCTCCAACATAGCGTAGGCGAAACAAGCGGGAGTCTATTCTACGCCCGCCAGTGGCAAAATATAAATGGCCATCGGTGCCGCCAATCATATCCGTCAAGGGCAGGGGAGTGCCTGATAAAAACTCTTTTCGTTCTGCTGTATAGCTGCTTCCTTTTGCCTTTAAATCTGCAAAGTAAATGGTGCCAAAACTCCAGTCCATCACAAAAAGTCCATCCGAATACGTATCTGGAAAATTAAGTTCTTGACCGGATAATACTGCAGTGGGGGAGCCTTGCTCTAGATTATGAACGGCAGGTAGGGCATCTGGGTAATAGGCTGGCCATTTTCCAGAGCCGGTCCTCCAGCCATATTCGCTACCGCTTGTTACATGGCATATTCTCGTAGGTCTGTACCAAGGCATACCGATATCCCATTCCATGTCGGCGTCATAAGTAAAAAGTTCCCCATCTGCATTAAAAGCGATATCAAATGGATTTCTGTAGCCTGCGGAAATCAATTCCCATTCGGTTCCCTTCGGATTAAATTTACAGATCCAGCCTCCCGGTGCTTTAATATCATTAGCATGTCCGCGCGCATCCAAATAGGGTTCAAAAAGATTGTCTTCGCCCCAGTTGTTGGGTATTCTACTATTTTCCTTTAGTTGGTCTGGCACCATGGTATGGTTGCCAGCAATAAAATAAATCTCTTTCCCATCTGGCGCTAAAACGAAACTGTGTGGTCCGTGCTCCCCTGCACCATCAAGCGTTATGAGCATTTTTACCGTATCTAAGGTGCCATCGGAATCTGTATCTGTAAGTCTATAGATGCCACTGCCGTTTTTTACATCATCTTCCCATTGTTTGTTTACGGCTACATAAAGACTATTATGGGCCCAAAGCAGTCCGTGCGCTTCCCCAATTTCTAAATTAAGAGGCTGTACGTCCTTGGTTTTTAGGGTTTCTCCTACTGCTGGTGCTTTGAAATAATAGATTTTACCATATTGATCACAGGTAAAGATGGTATTTTTATCACCTTTTGCCATGGCAACCCAAGATCCCTGATCATGTTCACTAGGTTGGTACAGTTCTTCCAACACAAAATCGGGAGGAATATTGAAATTTATTTCTTTCAAATCATCCATGACAAGTTTGTTACTAGCATCATTTTTACAGGAAAAAAATAGGCATCCCAGTAGTAATAGGAGCAAGATGGGGTATCGCATAGCTCTCAGAAATAGTAGTTTCTATAAAAATAATAAAAACTGAGGTAATACGCTTAAGTTTTTAACGCTGTCTGCGATGTGCTTATACCGCCAAAACAGATTCTAGTTAGGCCATTGTACGGGTCTCTGTAGAAAAAAGAACAGGTATGCGCTGTTTGCACAGATATAAAAGAAAAGAATAATGATCTTTTTTATTGTGGCTTATATATAATAACTGCTCTTGTTTGTGAGCATCACTTTTAATAAGCTAGGTTTATACTATAATTACAGGTAATTATAGATTTTTTGAATGGGCTCACATGAGGTTAACCATGTAATTGACGTAATCCTTCGTAAACAGTTATAGCTACAGCATTGGCTAAATTTAGACTTCTTATTTTAGTATTATATAGCGGAATTTTAGCCGTATGTACTGCTGGGTTTTCTACGATTGATTTTGGAAGTCCAACGGATTCTTTTCCAAAAACAAGGAACATGTCATCTTCATAAGAAATATCCCAATGGTCTTTTTTGCCGTGAGAGGAAAAGAAAATCATTTGCTTGTCTCGGTGTGTGGTAAAAAAAGCCTCTTGGCTCTCATAGGTAAACAAGGAAATATACTGCCAATAATCCAATCCGGCTCGTTTAAGCCTTTTGTCTGAAATTTCAAATCCAAAAGGTTTTACAAGATGGAGGTGGGCGCCTGTTGCTAATGCAAGTCTGCCAATATTTCCTGTATTGGTTGGGATTTCCGGTTCAATGAGTACGATGTTTAAGCTCATTTTTTTTGGATAGATTGTAAATACAAATGTTCAACTTTGGTTCTTGCCCAAGGGGTTTTTCGAAGGAATTTTAAACTGGATTTAATGGTGGGATTACTTTTAAAACAATTGATGTTTATTTGACCTGCAAGATCTCCCCAAGAGTATTTTTGAGTTAGATATTCTAACATGTCCGCCAGTTTTACACCATGTAGGGGATTGTTAGGTTGGTTTTCGGAATCGGTTGACATGGAGGATAATTGTTAAGATTTGTAGTAGGTTTCAATAGACTAACTTAATTTATTAAATCAAAAAACTCCGGTAATCAGCCGGAGTTTATTCATCAATCAAAAAACGAACAGTCATGATAACTGTCACAGTTGTCAAAATTACAACTTATATGCCAAATTTCCAATTTAAGGAATGTTTAACGTGTAATTTTGGACCTAGGTTTAGCCAAGGTAGGTTTTCAATATTTTACTTCTAGAGGTGTGCTTTAATCTACGAATCGCTTTCTCCTTTATTTGGCGTACACGTTCTCTTGTAAGATCAAAGGTTTCCCCAATTTCTTCTAAGGTCATGGAGTGTTGTCCTGCCAAACCAAAGTACAAACGAATGACATCCGCTTCTCTTGGTGTCAAAGTTTCCAAAGCGCGCTCTATTTCTGTTCTTAGGGATTCATGCAATAATTCCCTGTCAGGATTTGGAGATTCTCCACTACGTAAAACATCGTAAAGGTTAGAGTTTTCACCATCAATTAATGGTGCATCCATTGATACGTGTCTTCCTGAGTTTTTAAGTGATTGTTTTACGTCATCAACAGTCATATCCAACTCCTTTGCAATTTCTTCAGGAGAAGGCATTCTTTCATGAGCTTGCTCAAGAAACGCGAATGTTTTGTTGATTTTATTAATCGATCCAATTTTGTTCAATGGCAAACGAACGATACGTGATTGTTCTGCCAAAGCTTGTAATATAGATTGACGAATCCACCATACGGCGTAGGAAATAAATTTAAATCCCCGCGTCTCGTCAAAACGCTGTGCAGCTTTAATCAGGCCAAGGTTTCCCTCGTTGATTAAATCCGGTAAAGTAAGTCCTTGGTTTTGGTACTGCTTGGCAACCGATACTACGAATCTGAGATTGGCTTTGGTGAGTTTTTCAAGAGCGAGTTGATCGCCTGCCTTGATACGTTGTGCCAATTCTACTTCTTCATCTGCAGTAATCAAGTCCACTTTTCCAATTTCTTGTAAGTACTTGTCCAAAGATGCGGTTTCCCTATTGGTAACCTGTTTTGTTATCTTAAGCTGTCTCATTAAAATAAATTAAGTTCAATTTGCATAGACTGCATATAGTTATACGTAAAAAACTATAGAATGTTACAATTGTGTAAAAAAAAGATGATTTTTACGTTAAACGGTAAGAAAATTTCCATTTTGCCTATTATGGCTAGTAATTGGAGTATTCCAATTTTATAATGTAGCACCTTTAATCATAATACCCTTTTTCCAATATTATTATTATTTAGCAGCCCTTGAATAAGTAGTATTGATTGATATTTTAAAGGTAAATTGAATTCCAATTCGATTTACTTAATTTATCAAAGAAAGAATGGTTTTTTATTAGTTCAATAAGATGAAGAAAATTGCATTTGTTTCAGGGGTTCTTGGAGCTTCGCTTATTTTAGGAGGATTAACCGGCGAGCTCATGCATTGGGAATATAATGGGACTATGACAGTCATAGGTGCTTTTATTTTTTTACCATCAGTTGCGAAGTACATATATGGTAATGGTAATAAAAAGTAAAAAGCCCTAACTTTCTAGTTAGGGCTTTTAATTAAGCTTGAATTTATTTAATCTCTTCTAGGCTTTCTATCACGATTACGATCGTTTCCACGACGGTCATCTCTTCGTTTATCATCACGGGGTGGTCTTTCTACAAAGCCTTCTGGTTTTAGCAAAAGTGCTTTACGAGAAACTTTTTCTTTACGTGTTCTTGGATCTGTACCTAAATACTTCACTTCAAACTCGTCACCCATATTCACAACATCAGTAACATTCTCTGTGCGTTCCCATGCCAATTCAGATACGTGCAATAAAGTCTCGTTGCCAGGAGCATCAAGATATTCTACAACAGCTCCAAAATCAAGCATTTTGATGACTTTAACTTGGTACGATTCATTCATTTGAGGTTTGAACAGAATAGAATCGATTTTGGCCATAACAGCATCAATACCTTTACTGCCTACCCCTAAAATTTCTACGATACCTTCCTCAGTTACTGGATCCTCGTTAATAACGATAGTGGTCTCAGTTTCTTTTTGCATCTCTTGAATTACTTTTCCACCAGGTCCAATTAAGGCACCGATAAATTCGTTAGGAATACGTCTTGTTACCATTGTAGGAGCGTGATCTTTAACATCTACATTTGGTTTAGCAATGGTATCTGTCAATTTCTCTAAGATATGTAAACGGCCAGCACGCGCTTGTTGCAGTGCATTCACTAAAATCTCATATGATAATCCTTTTACTTTAATATCCATTTGGCAAGCGGTAATACCGTCTGCAGTTCCCGTTACTTTAAAATCCATATCTCCTAAGTGATCTTCATCACCTAAAATATCAGATAATACAGCATACTTTCCAGAAGCTGCATCAGAAATTAATCCCATCGCAATTCCAGAAACTGGTTTAACCATTTGCACACCAGCATCCATTAAAGCCATCGTTCCTGCACATACAGTAGCCATAGAAGAGGAACCGTTAGATTCTAATACTTCAGATACGATACGTACTGTGTAAGGACAATCGTTAGGAATCATTCCTTTTAAACCACGTTGTGCTAAATTACCATGTCCAACTTCTCTACGAGAGGTTCCACGAATTGGTCTAGCTTCACCTGTACAAAAAGGAGGGAAGTTATAATGTAAATAGAAATTTTCTTCACCTTCGTGAGATGGCATATCTATTTTATTTGCATCTCTAGATGTTCCTAAAGTTACGGTAGCTAATGCTTGAGTTTCTCCACGCGTAAAAATAGCAGAACCGTGAGTTGATGGTAAGTAATCTACCTCACACCAAATTGGTCTAATTTCATCTGTTTGACGACCATCTAAACGCAACCCTTCATTTAAGGTTAAATCTCTAATGGCTGCTTTTTCAGCTTTGCGGTAATAATCAGAAACTAAACCACCGTAATCTGCTAATTCTTCTTCAGAAAAAGTAGCTTTTATGCCTGCTTTAATTTCAGCAAATGCAGCACTTCTCTCGTGTTTAGCTGATCCAGCTTTTGCTATAGCATATACTTTATCGTATGCCATATCATGAACCTTCTTCTCTAAATCTGCATCTGTTCTTTCGCCTTCGTATTCACGAACTTCTTTCTTTCCAAATGCTTCTGCCAATCTTAATTGAGCAGCACATTGAACCTTAATAGCTTCATGAGCAAACTTAATGGCATCTGCCATTTCTTCTTCAGAAATCTCATCCATTTCACCTTCTACCATCATTACTGAATCTGCAGAAGCACCAATCATCATATCTAAATCAGATTCTAATAATTGAGCACGTGTTGGGTTGATTACAAATTCACCATTCACACGACCAACTCTAGCTTCAGAGATAGCGCACTCAAATGGGAAATCTGATAATTGAATAGCTGCTGATGCTGCTAAACCAGCCATAGCATCTGGCATAACGTTTTCGTCATGGGACATTAGCTGTATCATCACTTGCGTTTCTGCGGTGTAATCTTTTGGGAATAATGGACGTAAAACACGATCGACTAAACGCATAGTTAGAACTTCACCATCACTTGGCCTTGCTTCTCTTTTGAAGAAACCACCAGGATAACGACCTGCAGCTGCAAATTTCTCTCTGTAATCTACTGTTAGCGGTAGAAAACCAAGGTCTTTTTGTTCGTAATTGGAAACTACGGTACATAATAACATACATTTTCCCGATGTAACAACAACAGAACCATGTGCCTGCTTTGCTAATTTTCCGGTTTCGATAGTAATTTCTCTACCATCTCCAAGGTCTATGACCTCTTTAAATACTTTTGGAATCATAATTTTTTTTAATTCTAGTTCGTAACAATCCTATTAGAACTCTGTTAAACAATGGTCGTTGTGTTGTTGTGTAGTAGTTGTTGTGTGACCAATGAAAAACCGTTAGTCTTAAACCTAATTTAAGAATCTAGCTTCTTCAATTTTGGTTTTTATACTCGTCCAAA
>JBLHNI010000103.1:0-10026 GCA_047650615.1 Maribacter sp. | reverse complement strand
GCTTGGAAGGCATCAACGATAATTTAAACCGCTTGAATACCGAACAAAAACAGGAAGCTAGCCAGCTACAAGAAAAATTCACAAAAGAGTTTGAAAACCTCGCCAATAAAATACTAGACCAAAACAGCGTTAAATTTACGGAACAAAACCAAAGGAATATCAAGCAAATATTGAGTCCGCTACAGGAAAAAATACAATTATTCGAGAAAAAAGTAGCGGATAGCCAGAAGGAAAATATCAGCATACATTCCGCTTTAAAAGAACAACTATTACATCTTCAAAATCAGAATATTAAAATTACACAAGAAGCTATAAACCTAACCAAGGCGTTGAAGGGCGATAGCAAAATGCAAGGAAATTGGGGCGAACTGGTATTGGAACGGGTTCTTGAAAAATCGGGCTTAGAGAAAGACCGAGAATATTCTGTTCAACAAAGCTTTCAACGGGAAGACGGTTCTCGCGTGTTACCCGATGTCATCATTAACCTACCCGACGGTAAAAAAATGGTAGTAGATTCTAAAGTTTCACTCACAGATTATGAGCGTTATGTAAATGCCGAGGAGGAATTCAAACCAAAACTTCTAAAAGATCATATTAATTCGCTTCGAAGGCATGTGGAACAGTTATCTGCAAAAAAATATGAAGATTTGTATGCTATGGAGAGTCCGGACTTTGTGCTACTATTTATACCCATAGAACCTGCTTTTGCCGTGGCCATCAATCAAGATAATTCCTTGTACAACAAAGCTTTTGAGCAGAATATTGTTATTGTGACCCCTTCTACCCTACTCGCTACATTACGTACCATCGATAGCATGTGGAACAATGAAAAACAACAACGCAACGCCATTGAAATTGCAAGACAAGCCGGTGCCTTATACGATAAATTTGAAGGCTTTGTAACCGACCTTGACAAGGTGGGAAAAAAATTGGATGAAGCAAAATCAGAATATAGCGGTGCCATGAATAAACTAATCCATGGGCAAGGAAATATTGTTACTCGCATAGAAAAACTAAAACAAATGGGAGCCAAGGCCAAAAAATCGTTACCTCAAAAACTACTAAAGAAAGCAAAAGAAGATTAATTTTGAATCTTCTGAATTAAAAATAAAACATGAAAAAAATACTATTTCTATTCATAGCCAGTGTATTGGCGTTAATGGCACTTTACTATGCATTTATCTATTTTGTACCCTATAGCGAGGGCGTGCGCTCTGGTGAACTTATTAAGGTAAGCCACAAAGGGATTCTTATAAAAACTTGGGAAGGAGAAATTAGCCAGGGAATCTCTGGAGCACAAATTTTTTCTTTCTCCGTTTTGGACAAAGACGCCAAGGTCATTGAAAAACTACAAAAATACCAAGGGCAGTACGTAAAAGTGAGTTACACGGAGCGCTATGCTACCTTCATTTGGCTTGGGGATACGAAGTACTTTGTAAGCGATGTTAAACAGGAACAGTCCCCACATTTTAGAAACTAATGGTAAAATATAAAAACGCAAACGACTCTAAAGTCTCCATAACGGAGCTTATGCAGCCCACCCACTCCAACTTTGGAGGAAAAGTACATGGTGGATACATTTTAAACTTAATGGATCAAATTGCCTTTGCCTGTTCTAGTAAACACTCACAAAGCTACTGTGTTACCGCATCCGTAAATCGTGTAGATTTTCTTAATCCGGTAGATGTGGGCGATTTACTTACGCTAAAAGCTTCCATTAACTACACTGGAAGAACATCCATGGTCGTTGGAGTACGAGTAGAAGCGGAAAATATAATTACCGGAGAAAAAAGACATTGTAACTCCTCCTATTTTACTATGGTGGCAAAAGATGAAACAGGAAAAAACCTAAAAATACCTGGACTCATTATTAAGGACAAAGAAGGAATGCGCCGCTTTGCCCGAAGTAAAGAACGTAAGCTATCTGCGTTTCAGCGAGATTCTAAATACGACGCTAAAAACTTTAAGATTAAGGAATATTCCGACTTCCTCAAGGATGAAAACATGCAGCTAGACCTAAAGTAATGCCGCTGCAGATTCATCCAAAAACCAAGTGAGTTTTCCTGTCTCCGGTTGCACCAAAGAAGCAGGGTATTTTTTATAATCGCTTTCTTGTTGGTGTATTTTTTTAACCTTTTCTGCCTTGGTATTGCCGGTTACCAAAAAGATGACCTCTTTTGCCCTGTTTATGACCTTGCCGTTAATCGATACCCGTTTTTGACCAGAATCTGGATGGGTAGCGACCACACAATGGTCTTCTGCATTCCATAATTCCATCTCATGCGGAAAGATAGAAGCGGTATGTCCGTCATCACCCATACCTAGAAGCACAAGGTCGAATTGAGGAATATCGACTACCCTATCCAAATTAATTTCTAACAGATTTGCATAGCGCATTGCTTCGCCCAAAGGCTGGTTTTCACCAAGCACGCGATGTATATTTTCTTTCGGCACCTTTATTTTTGAGAATAAATGGTCTTGGGTCATTTTAAAATTGCTCTGCTCGTTTGTTGGCAAAACACAACGCTCGTCTCCCCAGTAAAAATGGATTTGAGACCAATCAATTTTATCGCCATACCGGTCTGCTAATACATCAAAAATAAGCTTAGGTGTACTACCACCAGACAGCGCTACATGAAATATCCCATAATCGCTTACCAGATTGGCAAAATAGGAAGCAAAGCGTTCAGCAACTTCTTGTTTATCTTTATATATTTTAGTTTTCATAATTTTTTAATTGTAAAGAACATTCTAACTCGTTAGGTAAGCACACAAAAGCCAGGGTCGTCGGTCAAATTAGGTCCAGGATTTCTCCAAAAACCAATACCATCGATTAGCTCATCCGCATTTTCAGGGCCCCAAACTCCAGATGCATACCCGTACATACGTACATCTTTTCCATTTTTCCAATAGTCCAAAATAGGATCTACAAACTCCCAAGCCGCCTCTACTTCATCTGCACGAGCATATAACGTGGCATCACCTTGCATAGCATCCAATAATAAGCGCTCATAAGCTTGCATTACATGGGTCTCTGCCAAGCTAGAATAGTAGAAATCAAGATTTGCACGCTCTACCTTAAAGCCCTGCCCAGGTACTTTTACCCCAAACTTGACCAAAATTCCCTCATCGGGCTGAATACGGATAATCAACCTATTGTCCTTATTGTGCATTCCGGTATCTTGAAATATCTGATGGTGAGGCGATTTAAAGTGAATCACCACCTCGGTAACTTTGGTGGGCATCCTTTTCGCCGTTCTCACGTAAAAAGGAACATCTTTCCAGCGCCAATTATCTACAAAGAATTTAATGGCGGCATAGGTTTCGGTTAGGGAATCTTTAGCTACTCCATCCTCTTCACGATACCCTTTCACGGTTTCTCCATCAATTTCCGTTCCCACGTATTGAGCTCGTATCGTATGGTCATGCAAGGTTTTATAATCTTTCATGATCCGAAGCGATTTTAAAGCCTTTACCTTTTCATTACGTATTTCCTCTGGTTGGTCACCAATGGGTGGTTCCATCACAATCAAGGAAACGATTTGTAACAAATGGTTCTGGAACATATCGCGCAAAGCACCTGAGCTATCGTAGTAGCCTCCTCTTTTTTCGACCCCTACGCTTTCTGCATTCGTAATTTCTACATGATGAATGTAGTTCCTGTTCCACAACGGTTCAAAAATACTGTTGGCAAAACGGGTTACTAGAAGGTTCTGTACGGTTTCCTTTCCTAAATAATGATCTATTCGATATATCTGATTCTCCTTAAAATAGTTCTGCAAGCCCTTGTTCAGCGCTTTTGCAGTTTCTAAGTCGTATCCAAAAGGTTTTTCCACAATCATTCGTTTCCAACCGTTGTTCTGAGTGCTTAAACCTGCTTCGGCCAATTTTTTTGCAATGGTCTCGTACAAAGTAGGCGGTGTAGAAAGATAATACATGATATTTCCTTCTGTACCCTCAGAATCGTTAAGGTCTCCAACACGTTTGCGTAAGGGAGCGTAATCCGAATCGTATGCACCTCCTAAATCTTCATAAAAGAATTTACTAGCAAAAGCATCTATGTATTCTGGCTTCAGGTCTTTAAGGCTTTCCTTTAAATAGGTGCTTTCCAGCACCACCTTACTCCGAAATTCAGCATCAGTCATGTTGCTTCTGCTCGCGCCTAGCACTACAAAATGCTTCGGTAACTGTTTGGCCACATAAAGATTAAAAAGTGCAGGCACTAATTTTCTTGCCGTTAAATCCCCAGATGCTCCAAAAATAACAAGCATTTGATTTTCTGTTTTATACATAAGGTACCTAAAGATTAATCTATAAAAGTATTGAAAAGAAAAGGCTTTCACAACGAGTTTAAGGTAAGTTACTGATGCAAATGGATATTTTCGTTTATTTTTGATTAATAAGAATCTAAACTAATGGAATTTTTCTGTAAAATACAGAAATTTCCATTTTCATGGAACGAACTAGATATGGAGAATAAATACGATTTTGGATTAGTAGGGTTAGGAGTTATGGGACGTAACTTTATTCTAAACGTAGCCGATAATGGATTTACCGCTTTTGGGAACGATATTGATACTGAAAAGGTAAACGCACTGATAACAGAAGGAGGAGATACGGCTAAGGCTAATGCTTCAACAGATATAAAAGCTTTTACCGCAGCCCTTTCAACACCTAGAAAAATTATGCTTTTAGTCCCTTCTGGTAAGGTTGTGGATATCGTTATCGAAAACCTGCTGCCCCATTTGGAGGAGGGTGATATCATCATAGATGGTGGTAATTCCTTTTATACTGATACCGATAGGCGCGATGCTTACTTAAAAGACAAGGGGATTAATTTCTTTGGAGCTGGAGTTTCCGGGGGAGCCAAAGGAGCTAGGCGTGGCCCCAGTATTATGCCTGGTGGCAATAAAGAAGCATATCAACATGTAAAACCAATTTTTGAGGCTGTTTCAGCCAAATATAAAGGAGAGCCCTGTGTAGCGTATTTGGGGCCTAAATCGGCCGGCAACTATGTGAAAATGGTACATAATGGCATTGAATACGGATTAATGCAGCTGACATCCGAAATCTATGACGTACTCAAAAAAGGAGGTGATTTTTCCAATGACGAGCTACATACTGCCTATGCCAAATGGAACCAAGGACGCCTACAATCCTTTTTGGTAGAGATAACTTCTGAAATATTTGAACAGGAAGACGACCTCACGGATGGCAGATTAGTAGATCAAATTCTGGATAAGGCCAAACAAAAGGGTACTGGAAAATGGACGAGTCAGAATGCGATGGATTTGGGTATTCCCATACCCTCTATCGATATTGCCGTAAGTATGCGTGAGATTTCTGCGCTAAAAAAGGAACGTATTACTGCTGACGAACTCTATGATCGACCCAAGGTAACTTATATGGATAAGGAGAAGCTAGAAAAACTAACGGAGCAAGCCCTTTACTTTTCCTTTATTATTACCTATGCGCAAGGACTGCATCAATTAGCGGATGCCTCCAAGGAATACGGCTACGAACTAGACATCGCAGTGATTGCTAAAATCTGGCGTGCAGGATGTATTATACGAGCAGGACTCTTGGCGGATATTACAGAAGCCTTTAAAGCAGATAAAGACTTGCCCAACCTCCTACTCTCGACTACTTTTGTAGAAAAAGTACAGAGCACTGTGCAGGCTGCAAGAATAGTAGTCGCCTATGGAGCAACGAATGGTATTCCCCTGCCTGGACTCTCCAATTCACTTACGTATTTTGATGCCTATACCTCGTCTAGATTACCATTGAATCTTATACAAGCACAACGTGATTACTTCGGTTCTCATACCTATGAGCGATTGGACCGCGAAGGTATTTTTCATACAGAATGGGAGAAGGCATAAAATATAAATTTACGTTACAGTGCCTATATCCCGATAAGAATTAAAACGCAATGAAGACAATTATTTTACCAGATAAATTAAGTTTGAATTCATCTCTTTCCATTGAGGTTTATAATTATGAGAGTAGGCAGGAAATCTCCAAACAACAAATCCTACTCAACAAAAACACCTTTAGTTTTCTGCAAGAAGGAACTAAAGAAGTTTTTTTTGACAATTCTTCTTACTTAATTAAGAATTCTCAATTTTTATTAATGAAGTCTGGGCATTGTTTAATGACAGAAAAACTTTCTAATGTTCAAGAAAATTATAGAAGTGTTTTATTCTTCTTCTCAAATGAAACCGTATTAAAATTCATAAGAAAATTCAAACTTAAGCCGACAGGCTGTAGTACATATTATTCTACGTATTCATTCGATTATGATTCATTTATAAAAATATTTGTGACAAGTATTCTAAACATATCTAAACTATCAAAATCGATTCAAAAGAATATTTTAGATACTAAGTTTGATGAAATCATGCTTTACCTTGTTGAAATTAAAGGGGTGGATTTTCTTTATTCCTTAATTAGCAACAGTGATGATGAAACCCAAAAATTTATTCAGATAATTGAAAGCAATAAATTAAATAAACTAACCATAAAGGAACTTTCATTTTTATCGAATATGAGTGTCTCAACCTTCAAAAGAGAATTTAAAAAGCACTTTAACACCTCCCCAAGTAAATGGTTTCAAGAGAAAAGACTTGAACATTCCGCTTTTCTCTTAAAAAACAAATCGAAACGACCCTCAGACATTTTTGAGCAAATTGGATATGAAAATCTCTCAAATTTCATTCAAGCATTTAGGTTGAAATTTGGGGTGACTCCAAAACAATATCAATCAAATTGAACTTTTATCACTACTTTTTGAACTGTATCAAACACAACTTTCGCTATTGTTATTCATAAATTTACAGTAATAATTAAAATCAAACTTTATGAAAAAATCACACATTATTTTAGGCCTATCATTAATTCTATCAAGTACCGTATTTGCCCAAAGTACCTTTACTTTATCGAGTAATGATTTAGGTGGAGAAGCAACTGTTACTGAAGAGTTTAATGGATTTGGTTGTACGGGAGAAAATCAATCTCCGCAATTATCATGGGAAAATGCTCCCGAAGGAACTAAAAGCTTTGCAGTAACAATGTATGATCCAGATGCACCAACTGGAAGTGGCTGGTGGCATTGGGTTGTATTTGACATTCCCGAAAATACAAACGAATTAGTGTCTGGTGCAGGAAATACTAAACTGGGCTTAACACCGGTAGGTGTTGTTCAAAGTATAACAGATTATGGAATCACTGGATATGGTGGCCCTTGTCCTCCTGAAGGTCACGGTCTACACCAATATATCATTACAGTTTATGCATTAAAAACAGACAAACTTGGACTTAATGAAAGCACTAATCCAGCTATAGTTGGTTTCAACCTTTGGAACAATACTTTGGCGAAAGCAAGCATAGTCGCTTACTACAAAAGAACAGCGGAATAAAAAACTGTCGCTTCTAATACGATATAAAAAATATAGGGCGTTTGATGCAATTCAAACGCCTTTTTCTATTTATAACGTCTGCCACATAATAATTTAGCATTTCAGAGGAAAAATAAAACCAAAATAGCTATATTATAGAGAGCAGTCTAATTTATACGAAAGGGCTTATTTATTGCCTTGCGTTTCTTATACTAGACCTTAGGTATAATTTAAAGATTGAAAAACCCACGGTGAGGAATTATTAAATTGTTAGAAATTCAAATAAGATGGACAGTTCAGAATTATTGAAACTAAGAAAACAATTGACACTAATTAATGAGACCGTTTCAAACGAAGTCTACAATTTAGGAGACTCTCTTTTCGAACAAATTGTCATCAAATTAAATGATGCTTTGGACGCAGACTATACTTTCATTGGAGAATTAAATGATGACAAAACTGAAATCACTACTATTTCACTAGCGAATCAAGAGGGTCTGATGGATAATTTCTCATATAAAGTTAAGGATACCCCATGTGAATTTGTAGTTGGGCAAACACCTTGTTCCTATTCAAAAGACATTACATTATTATTTCCAAAAGATCAATTACTAGTTGACATGGGCATTGAAGCATACACTGGAATTTCATTATATGACTCTAAATCAAAGCCCACTGGTATTTTGGTGTGTATGTTTAAAGAAGCGATTAGTGATATTGAGACTTATGAAGGAATATTATTGATATTTGCTTCAAGAGCGGGTGCAGAACTTGAACATATGAAACTGTATGCAAGTCTAGATGAACATAAGAAAGAGTTGGAATATAAAGTACTGGAAAGGACAACAGAATTAAATCAAAAAAACAAAGAACTTGAGGTATCTAATAAGGAATTAGAACTCGCAGTGAGCAAACTTTCAGAAGCTCAAAATCAGCTTATTCACTCAGGAAAAATGGCTTCCCTAGGTATCCTTACAGCTGGGGTTGCTCATGAAATTAATAACCCTTTAAATTTTATTCTTGGCGGCTACACGGGGCTTAAAAATCATTTTGAAGGGATGAATACTACAGCTTCCCTTGAAATTAATTTTTTCTTAAATAGTATTCATACTGGAGTGGAAAGAGCCTCAAAAATTATTGACAGCTTAAGTCAGTTTAGTAGGTCTACAGACAGTTTTGATGAAAATTGTGATATCCATAAGATTTTAGATGACTGTTTCATTATGTTAGACATTAGCATAAAAGACAAAATTGATGTTACGAAAGAGTACACAAATTCAAAAATTGAGATAGAGGGTAACTTAGGTAAACTACATCAGGTTTTTTTGAATATTTTAAACAATTCAATTCAAGCTATAGAAAGCAAAGGTAAAATTCTAGTTCAAACGAAACTTATTGATTCTTCAGTAGAAATTAGAATAACGGATACAGGTTATGGTGTTAGTGAACAAAACCTATCTAAAATATTAAATCCGTTTTATACAACAAAACAACCCGGAGAAGGCACAGGACTAGGCTTATCTATTACTTTTTCTATTATACAAAATCATATGGGGAGTTTAGAATTTGACTCTAAAGAGGATGAATACACTACAGTTATCGTTAAATTACCAATAAAAAGGACATAGCATGAGTAATAAACCAAAAATTTTATATGTAGATGACGAAGAAATTAATCTACATCTATTTCAAATAAATTTAAATAAACATTTTGAAGTGATTATTGCTAATAATGGTTCTAAAGGACTCGAAATTCTTGAAACAAACCATGAAATTAAGCTAATAGCTAGCGACATGAAAATGCCTATTATGGATGGAATGGAGTTTATTAAGAAGGCAAAACACATATACCCGGATCTGCCATTCTTTTTGCTCACAGGTTTTGATATCACTCCACAGATTAATGAGGCTATAAATTCTCAGCTCATTCACGCGCATTTTAAAAAACCATTTGATATTGCTGATATGCAATCCGCTTTTCACAAAGCACTCGCCTAGCAACAACAGATACTTACAATGCACTAAATAAAGTAACTTAGGCAATAATCTTAGTGCCTAAAGTACAGGTTATCTGTTGTGTATATCTTTTAAAACTCTTTTCTTTATCAACTGATAAATAGAATTGAAGCTCTATGTATCTATACCTTTACAATCATTTTATAATCGATTAACATTTAAAGCCAATTCGTAATTCCGTCCTGCAAAATTCCTATGAAATTTGGACTTCTAAGTCCTGCGAAGATAGATTTTAGCTAAACATGGGGCACTTTGGAGTTATACCCAATATTTTTCGCTAAAACGCAATTTAAACGCAAACAGAACGCTAGCTTTTACACGGTCTTTATAAAAAACAAAAGAATCACAACAGCTATAAATCATAGCTCGCCTACTCCTTAATTGAAAATTCCTATTTTTATGTGGCTTTATCTCTAGACTGTAAAATCCTAATAAAGATTCTGCAACGCAATCATATGTTTTGACCCCTATAAAACAAGAGTAATCTTTTAAATTTCGATTATTAATTAAGCGGTTAATTTTTTCATTAAAATTAGATGTTTATCTGTATTCCATTTTTCCATAGGTGTTATGCGTCCCAATAAGCCGTGAAGCCTTCTATTGTTATAAAATT
>JBLHNI010000102.1:0-10034 GCA_047650615.1 Maribacter sp. | reverse complement strand
ACCCAAAATTTTCTCAATATTTAGCAGAAAGTCCCTATCGACACCCCGCTCAGCTATATGAAGGCATCTGTTATATCTTTGTATTTATATTGATATACTACCTCTATTGGAAAACCGAAAAGAAAAATAAACCAGGCTATCTCTTAGGATTATTCCTAGTGCTGTTATGGACCGTTCGCTTCTTTGTGGAGTTTGTGAAGAAGAGCCAAGGTGGTTTTGAGGAATCCTGGGGACTACTTTCTACCGGACAGTGGCTTAGTATTCCTTTTATCGCTATTGGGCTTTATCTTATGTTCAGACCAACAGGCAAAAAGGCTTAGTTTAATTTTACACAATGAGCATAAAACATAGTTTTTCTTTTTTATTGGTCCTTGTTTTTCTTTTTTCTTGCAAAGAGGAAAGTAATAAAACCATTAAGACCGAGGAAGTAATCTTCAGTAAGGAAGGAACACTGCAAATATTCAAAAAAGAGACAGACACATTACTGATCAATTTAAATATTGAAATTGCTGAGTCTGACTATGAAACACAAACAGGACTTATGTACCGCAAGGGAATGGAAAGAAACCAAGCTATGCTATTTATCTTTCCAGAAGCTACCATCCATTCCTTCTATATGAAGAATACGGCGTTTCCTTTAGATATTATCTTCATTAATGAAAACCAGAGAATTGCCAGCCTCCAAGAAAATGCGGAACCATTTAACCAAAATGGACTTTCTTCCCAAGTACCCGTAAAATATGTTTTGGAGGTTAATGCTGGACTTGCAGAAGACTGGTTATTAGAAATTGGAGACCGCATCGTGTTCAAAAGAGAATAACAGTATGAAGTATCTATTGGGAGGCGAACAAAGCAATAGACTTTTGTTTAGAACGGTAGCATCACGGGATTACAACACTTGCCTTTCTTTTCACAAGGAACCCCTAAGCTCCCTGTATTGGAACGGATTACCTACAGATTCTGTGGTTGCTTGCCAGCAACCATTTGACGCTATCTTTAAACACTATGCGAATGGCTTAGGTGGAATGAATGCCCTTATCTGCAAAGAAACAAATAGACTAATAGGACTTTGCGCACTCCTAGTCCAAACCATAGACGGAACGGTAGCACTAGAAATAGGCTACCCCATCCTGCCAGAATTTTGGGGTAGTGGGTAGGGCACAGAAGCAGCGTAAAAATACAAAGAAATCGTTTTTAACAATGAATGAGCCACACACCTAATCGCCATTACACATGTAGGTAATTTACCTTCACAACGGGCTGCGGTTAAAAATGGAATGGAACGCTATCAAAAAACAACGTATAAGAACACTCCTGTACACATCTATAGGGTAAATAGCTAGTATGATACAGCATTGGGCCATCCTCGTAAATAACGCTTCACAAAAATCAACGTTCATTGAGGCTATTCTAAGGCAGACCCATCCAAGCTTCAAAGCTTTTAAAAATCAAAAAGGAGCATTGTTCTCTCCTTTGGCCGTTACTAGCTTTGTAAATCAAGAAGAGCGTTATGGCAGTACTGTATTAATAAATGCACAACAGCCTTTAAAAACCATGTCCAGCGGCGAACAAAAGAAAGCCCTTCTGCAACACATCTTAGCCTCACAACCCCATTATATTATTCTAGATAATCCGTTTGATAATTTGGATGCTGATTTTCAAGTTGAATTAAAGCAGTTACTTACTCAAAAGGCACAGGAGACAAGTTTGATACAGCTTGTCAGTAGAAAATCTGATATACTACCTTTTATAGCTAATTTTGGGATATTAAAAAAGCAAGAATTCACCCAACTTAAACTGGAAGAATTAGATGGAGCGTTTGATTCAAAAACCTCTTTTAAAGGATATATTCCAAAAGCCATACGACGCATTGACGGTAACGCGAACCCCTTAATCGAATTCAAAAACGTATCGATATCCTATGCAGAAAAACCGATACTGAAGAACATCACCTGGAAAATACACCAAGGAGATTTCTGGCAACTTAAAGGGAAAAATGGGTCAGGAAAAACCACAATCCTATCCATGATTGTTGGAGACAACCCAAAAGCCTTTGGGCAAGACATCTATATCTTCGGACAAAAGAAAGGAAGTGGGGAAAGCGTTTGGGAAATCAAAGAAAAAATTGGCTACTTCTCTTCCAATATAACAGATAAATTCAAAGGAAGGCACAGCGTGGAACATATGCTTATTTCCGGATTCAGGGATTCGATTGGCCTTTATAGTAAACCTACCGAAACGCAAAAACAAAAAAGCAAGGAATGGTTACAACTGCTCGATTTTTGGGACCAAAGACATAGGCTATTTAAAGACCTTTCTCTTGGTCAGCAACGCCTACTAATGACAGCCAGAGCTCTGGTTAAGCATCCACCTTTATTAATACTGGACGAACCTACAGCAGGAATGGATGACACCTCTGCAGCGCTATTAATAGCACTCGTAAACAAAATAGCCAATGAAACCGACACTACAATAGTTTTTGTTTCTCACCGTAACGAACCAGGGTTATCGCCTACCTCTATTTTTAAACTGGCTATGACACCTAGCGGTTCTGAAGGAATTATTGACTAAGAAAAAAAAGGTTTAAGCTTCCCTAGATACTACATTTAGCACGTAAAGAAAACTCTTTACGTGCTACTAACTGAACTCAATCGTTTTGACCACGTCTGTTATATCCCTAATTAAGAAAGCTTATACATTATCTAAGACAGTTTCCTGCTATTGAATCTTAGATATCTTCAACTAAAAAATATAGACTACATCAATCAGCTATTTTATAGTTGTTGGAAAGCTCCCGAAATATCTGAATTTAAAATAGCATTTTACTACTAAAAAAACCGCTATTCCTTAAGGAATAGCGGTTTTTTAATTTGAGTTAGTCTACTTTATTCCTTATCCTCTAAACCTGAACTTATTTTCTTACCCAGTGCATCGTACATAATCGGTGTTGCAATGAATACAGAAGAATAGGTTCCTACAATCACACCTATGATCATGGCGAACATAAAACCTCTTAGCGATTCCCCTCCAAAAATAAATATGGTAAGTAACACCACTAAGGTGGTTAAAGAAGTATTCAATGTTCTACTCAAGGTACTATTGATAGCGGAATTAATATTTTCTCCACCTTTCCAGCCGCGTTCCGAAATAATTTCACGAATACGATCAAACACAACCACAGTATCGTTCAAAGAATATCCGATTACCGTCAATATAGCTGCAATAAACGCTTGGTCTATTTCCATGTTGAAAGGCATTATTTTACCTAAAATAGAAAACACACCCAACACAATCAAAACATCATGAAAAACAGCTGCAACCGCTCCCAAGGAGAACTGCCACCTGCGGAAACGGAAAAGGATATACAAGAACACCACCGCTAAAGACCCTAAAATAGCAAGGAACGCATTGTTCTTTATATCATCGGCAATCGTAGGCCCAACCTTAACAGACTTCATAATACCTAAAGCTCTGTCTGAACTGCCTACCATAAAGTCTTGTTTAGAAATACCATCTGGTAGGTATTTTTGCAACGAAGTATACAGTTTATCCTGTATCTCGTTATCAACCTCTCTTCCCTCTACATCCACCTTATATGGTGTAGTAATCTTAATTTGATTTGACTCTCCAAATGTTTTCACTTGCGTACCGCTTCCAAAAACATCGTTTAGTTCAGATGCAATCTCGGACGGATTAACCTGCTGCTCAAAACGAACGGTGTAGGAACGTCCTCCAATAAAATCAACCCCCTGTTGCAAGCCAGGACCTGCGAACAATGAGAACAAACCAATAGCGACTAAAATTCCTGAAATCACATACGCTATCTTTCTTTTGATTAAGAAATCTATACCCATGTTCTTAAAGAGACCTTTTGTTAATGCTGTAGAAAAATTCAATGTTCTTCCCTTACCACCAATGTACCAGTCTACCAGTAATCTAGTAATGAAAATAGCCGTGAACAAAGAAGTTAGAATACCTATTAGTAATGTAGTTGCAAAACCTTTAATTGGGCCAGAGCCAAACACAAAGAGTATAATTGCCGTAAGTCCCGTAGTAATATTGGCATCTAAAATAGAAGAAAGTGCATTACTAAAACCATCGGAAACCGCTAAGCTTCTCCCTTTACCTTTCGCTAGTTCTTCTTTTATACGCTCAAATATAAGTACGTTCGCATCCACTGACATACCAATAGTTAATACGATACCTGCGATACCAGGTAAGGTCAACACCGCGTTTAAGCTTGTTAACACACCAAAAATCAATAGAATGTTCAATAACAATGCGATATCTGCAAAAATACCTGCTTTACCGTAGTAGAAAATCATCCATAACAATACAATTGCCATAGCTATTAAGAACGACATAAAGCCACTATCAATAGCTTCCTGGCCTAAGGACGGACCTACAATTTCCGATTGTATAATTTCAGCAGAGGCAGGTAATTTACCAGCCCTTAATACGTTCGAAATATCTTTTGTTTCGTTTACGGTAAAGTCTCCAGAAATTTCGGTTCTACCGCCAGAGATACCACCTACAACAGAACAACCTGGCGCTGTATACACCTTATTATCTAATACTACTGCAATTCCTGTTTGGTTTATATTGGCATCACTTGTCAGTTTTTGCCAAAGTTTGGAACCTTTAGAATTCATTCCCATAGTAACTACAGGCTTACTAAACTGGTCAAACTCACCACGAGCATCACTTACCACATCACCACTGATTCTTGGTGCACCTTCACGATTAGACTTTAAGGCGTAAAGATTGATAATTTCAGTATCCTCGGTTGCTGGCCGTTCCCAAACAAATTTTATAAATTGAATATCAGCTGGCAAAAGTCTTCTTATCTCCGGCAATCTCAAATACCCTCCAATTGTAGCGGTATCTTTAATAGCTGCTTGGAACATAGCATTACTTCCCGGGTTTGCAGCAATCAACAATTCGTAAAGTGGATTCACCTGCGCTACCAAATCTAAAGAATCGGTTGCTACATCTGACAATAAAGAATCCAATTCGGTCTCTTCCTTGATTTGTTTCGGTTCATCAACACTTACAATACCTTTTAATTTTTCATTTGCTTGAATTAAAAAAGTGCTAAAACTCGTGTTGCTTTGAGAGTAAGTTTCCCAAAACTCCAATTGAGCCGTACTGGATAGCAAATCTTGCGCACGTGCGATATCCCTTGCTCCTGGTAATTCTACCAAAATACGACCAGAATTTCCTTCTCTTTGAATATTCGGCTGAGTTACCCCAAAACCATCAATACGTTCGCGTAACACTTCAAAGGCCGAAATAATAGACTCGTCTATTTTTGTTCTTATAATTGGCTCTACCTGGTCATCGGACATTTGGAAATTAACCTCATCACTAAGTCCCTTGTTCGAGAATATCTCTGGTGAGGCTAATTTAGTCTCTCCTTTTATATTATCAAAAGCATCAAAAAACAAGTCCAAATAGGTGTCATCACTCTCTTTCGATGCAAGATCCGCATCGGCCAAGGCCTTATTAAAAACTGGGTTCTTGGTATTGTTTGCCAACCCTTTTAAGATATCTTTTACCGAAATTTGTAGGGTAACATTGATACCGCCTTTAAGGTCTAGCCCCTTGTTAAGTTCCTTTTGCTTGGCTTCACCATAGTTGGTATAACCAAGAATGGTATTCTCACTTATAGAGTCCAAGTAACTGGCTTCCATAGCTTCCCTCTTGGAAACATAATCGTCTTCCGAGTCCGAAATACGGCTTGTAGCGAATACTTCTGCCTCCCCTTCTACTTTACTTGTGATAAAAGTATAGGATAGCTGATAGATACTTACTAACCCGAATAATAAAGCAAAAAGCTTTATAAGTCCTTTATTTTGCATTGGTTATGTGAATTTTGTGAATGCTTTTTACAACAGCGTGCAAATATATGGTTTACCCTAGGAATTGACAATATATTTAGAGGTAATTGTAAAAAGGAAGCCATCCTCGTTGATTATCATCAACTTAAGGATGGCTTCTAATCTTAGTTTATGTTAAAAATTACAGGGATAAAAGGTCATTTGTCTTAGCAACTCCTGCTGCACTTTCCTTCATTTTATTCTTTTCCGCAATACTCAAAGGAATATCAACGATTTGCTCAATACCGTTTCTACCTAAGATTACCGGCACCCCAATACAGATATCGTTTAGACCGTACTCCCCTTCTAAAAAAGTAGAGCATGGAAACATTTTCTTTTGATCACATGCGATGGCCTGCACCAATGCAGAAACTGCTGCTCCAGGAGCGTACCAAGCACTTGTTCCCAATAATTTCGTTAAGGTAGCCCCACCTACTTTGGTGTCAGCGGCTACTTGTTCCAATCTATCTTCGGATAAAAATTCAGATACCCTAATACTGTTACGTGTAGCATGCGATGTCAAAGGTACCATCCCAGTATCACTATGACCACCGATTACCATACCATCTATATCAGAAATCGGAGCTTCCATAGCCTCTGCTAGTCTGTATTTAAAACGAGCACTATCTAAAGCACCTCCCATACCAATAATCCTATGCTTTGGAAGATCCGTTGTTTTATGTACTAAATAGGTCATGGTATCCATAGGATTACTCACTACGATAAGAATCACATTTGGCGAATGTGCTATTAAATTACTAGAAACCGTTTTTACGATTCCTGCATTAATACCTATCAGCTCCTCTCTTGTCATCCCAGGCTTTCTTGGGATTCCAGAAGTAATTACCGCAATATCACTATTAGCCGTTTTAGCATAATCGTTCGTGCTTCCTGAAATCTTAGTATCAAACCCGTTTAATGAGGCCGTCTGCATCAAATCCATTGCCTTACCCTCTGCATACCCTTCTTTTATATCTAAAAGGACAACCTCTGACGCAAAATCCTTTATTGCGATATACTCCGCACAACTTGCACCTACTGCTCCTGCTCCTACTATTGTAACTTTCATCTATTGATTAATTTATATGGTTATCACTGTAAGACCACAACTATCATTAACTATGGCTATAGCCTCGACTTCAAAAATAAGTATTTATTGATAAAAAACAGGATGGACTACTTTAATAATGCACGATAAACCCACACAAAAAATATCGATGAACAGACAGTTACGTTAAAAAAAGGGTGGTTCAACGAAGATATCGAAAAATTGTTACCATACAACGAATTTTAGTAATAAGACAATCTACATGCCCGTTAGCATATAATGGATACCCAAATCCGAAAACCTACTTTAATGATGAAAAAATTACTTTCATTAATGGCGATATTTGCCGTTATCTTTTCTAGTAATTGCTCTAGAATTGAACAGAACAACGATCCCATCATTGGGATATGGATTGAAGCCGCATCCTTTAAGGAAGGTAGCACAGCCAAAAACACCACACGTAAAGAATGGATTTTTAACGACGTATACCTAGGAAGGTACCACGAGTTTAGTGCAGGAAAAGTAATTGAGCAAACTGACTTTAGATGGTCTCAAGAAGATGGCATCTATACCATTGAATATAGAGGTTTGAAAAACAAACCTATGGATATCGTAACCATCAATACCGTATCAGATGGCATCTTACTTCAACAAGACGATGGGAACATTCTTGCTATAAAGGAGTAAACAATCTTAACAGAGCCATGGGAAAGGGCCTATCTGGAGTAATCTGGGTAGGCTTTTTTATGTTTTAGGAAATACTAGTGTACCATTTAAATACCCTTTGCAATCCATCAAAACATCTAGACTAACTACTCAACTATCTATTTTCATAATTACCGACACCTCTGCAACAAACATAATTTTAAATCTAGCTTATAAGCCCTGTTATTTTTATGTACACTTAAGGAACCAGCAGGCACATCTTATTGCTTTGAAGGATAACAGCAGTTTATCTATAAGCGCAGTTCCAATACACCTATTTCTTAAGGATTTTTTTACAGCTATGGTCAATTTAGGTATTTGGAAATCTTAAAAACCAAATCCTTTTTCTTCTTTGCTAAATCGTCTACCCTAAATTGTAGCTATTAAAATATTATTCTCTTCTGCAACGTAGCAAATATCAAAGATATCCTTTCCAAAATTATTGAAGTACCCAAACAGAGAAGGGTCGTTTAAAATTGATTTTGGGAGTGTTAATCCATTCTCTTCAACGAAAATCGCCTCACCAAGCATTTTTACGCTAAAAACACAATTTCGTTTTTGACAATAATCTAATCGGCACTAAGCTCTAATTAAAAATATAAATTAATTTACGATTATCTAAACCCTAAATTCACCCCCACAGTCGCTGTGTTAAATTCACCTAAGGTGTAGTCAGCATGTAATCTAAAGAACCCTAGCTTTAATTTAGCTCCGACAGTACCAGTTACACCGCTTACATTCTCGGTAATTGAGAAAGGGTCTGTATACGTTTCAGATGCGAACGGTCCGCTGGTTACCCTATACTCTCCAAGAACATCGGTTTGGGATTTCCCTGTTATATAACCTACGCCTCCATAAAAGTTGATAATGGGTAATTTTGTTGAAACTACCGCACTAAAAGACCAAGTACTCATATCGGCCTCAATACGTTGGTTTGCTCCATCTACCAAATTAATATCCGAAAGATCATAATCACCATCGAGTTTTGTATATCCTATAACTCCAGATATAGCAATAGGCAATATCTTATCCGCAGGTAACCATTTCGTAAAATCGTGTTGCAAACCAAATCCAATAAGACCCACTGAAGCTCCCTCATATGCGATTTTAGGCAAGAACCGGGCTTTAACCTCCGTACCTCTAAAAATGCCAACACTAGCCTGTAAGTACCCTGATGGTACGAAATCAAGACCTTCGGCAGAAAGTCCGGATGGGAGCTCGAATTCCTCTCGGACGTTTACTCCAGCAAATTGGCCTTCTACAAAAACACGTGTTCCTTGTAAATCACCTAAGGCACTAGCAACTGGTCTAGCAGTCCCAGGATTTTGAACAAAGTTTAAATTCTCATACTCGTTAGGGTCTAAAATAAAAGTTTGCTTATCCTCTTTTTTCTTATGACCTGTAACCGCCCCTACAAAAGATATTTCAAAACCACCTAAAGGTTTGGCATCGGCAGTATTATACCATCCTGTTGAAAAACCATATACGGTACTTTCTGAAAAAGGAGCCAAATAATCCTTTGTGAATAGCTCTGCGTCTTCCAAGCCAGCAGCAAAAATATTGTTGAGACTGGTTTGGGCTGTCATCAAAGAGCAACTGCAAACTAATAAACCTGTAATTATACGTTTCATCATATAAAATTTTAATACTTGGTTCTACTGAAACACATACGATTGTTTTTACTCATATGGCTTAAAACACACCGAACGCTCCAATGACAAGTAAACTTTAATTAGATAAAACTAAAAAAACCTGTACGATACGTACAGGTTTTTGTTGTGTAAGTGACCATTTCTATGTGTCAATGTTAGCATAGACCGCATTCTTCTCTATAAATTCTCTACGTGGCGGCACCTCATCTCCCATTAGCATAGAAAAAACGCGATCTGTTTCAGTTGCATTTTCTATGGTTATTTGACGCAAGGTCCTAAACTCAGGATTCATAGTGGTGTCCCATAATTGTTCTGCGTTCATTTCTCCAAGACCTTTATATCTTTGAATTCCGACTCCTCCACTGTAACTATCCGCAATCTCGTCCCGTTCCTTATCACTCCAAGCATATTGCTTCTTCTGACCTTTCTTTACCAAATATAATGGAGGGGTGGCAATGTATACGTGACCACCTTCTACCAATTCTCGCATATAGCGGAAGAAAAAGGTAAGAATCAAGGTTTCAATATGGCTACCATCTACATCGGCATCACACATGATGACTACTTTATGATAGCGAAGTTTCTCCAGATTCAAAGCCTTACTATCCTCTTCTGTACCAATAGTTACGCCGAGGGCAGTATAAATATTCTTAATTTCTTCGTTTTCAAAAACACGGTGCGGCATTGCCTTCTCCACATTCAAAATCTTACCACGAAGTGGTAAAATTGCTTGGAATTTCCTATCTCTCC
>JBLHNI010000101.1:0-10075 GCA_047650615.1 Maribacter sp. | reverse complement strand
CGGATGATGAAATTCGGTATTTCCAAATGCTTGCTCGTATAATACCCTCAAACCCTTATTAAAGGAAGCACCTGGTTGGTTGTCCATTTTCTGAACTTTACGGCATTTGCAGTATTGCTCCTAAATATCAAAGTATATAATCCACTTTCCGAAATCAAGTTCATTAATTTAAGACCCCCATCACGATAGATTTCCGATACGTTTCGTTCGTCTTCATCTAAAGTATCCAAGACAGTAAATGGGCCTTTCAATTCAAGTATTAGTGCAACATCATCCGCCACGAACCAAATTTGATTATCAATTTCTATAGAGGTCAAATGTTGAAAATAATTCAGTTCTTCTTGAGGCAAACCTTTGTTTGGCATTTAGTAATTCTAGCGTATGATGGGCATCCGTTTTTTTTTGAATATGCTTGGCTTGTTAATCATATCCTTGATTATTACCGTAAAAAACTAGGTGTCGCCTGATACAAGTCATTTCACAACACGCCGGTTTTTAATTTATTTGGCATTCAATAGTTAAAAAAAGTATCATGAAAACACTGCTGCTTTATTTTACTTGGCTCTTTTCAATTATGGCAATCGGTCAGCACAAAAAAGAAAAGAATATAACGATTACCGAACATCAACAAGACGACATCTATCATGCTGGAGAGACCATAAATATCGATGCCCAAGTCAAAGGCGATGCGGTCTTGGCAGGAAGTAAGATTACGGTACAGGATTCCGTGTACCAAGATTTGCTCGTTGCAGGAGGCGAGATAACTGTTAAAGGAAATGTGGCCGATGACATACGAGCAGCAGGTGGAAAACTGATTATTGATTGTGAAGTTGGCGATGATGTTATCATAGCCGGAGGAGAAGTTTTAATTACCAAAGATGCCATTATCCACGGTAATCTAATCAATTTTTCAGGGGATATCGAAATGAACGGTAAAGTCAACGGGATGATGAAATCATACTCTGGAGACCTGAAACTAAATGGAACTATAGGAAAGGAAGCCGAACTTTTTGGCGAAGAAGTCATAATTGATGGAAAAATCAACGGTACCTCCAAAATAGCGGCCGAAACCATAACAATTGGGGAAAATGCACAGTTTCATGGAAATGTTGCCTATTGGTCGGAAGACGGGGGGGGCGATTTTAAAAACTCCCTTTTGGGTGCCACCGTTCATTTTGACGAAAAACTCATGGGCGACAGAGGAGAATTTTCATGGAAAGGTTTTGGCATCGCAGCCCTAGGTTTCTGGATTTTTTATATTTTTTCAGCGTTTTTAGTTATTTTATTATTGAATTGGGCCTTCAGTGATTTTTTTAACTCCGCAGCGACCTATCTCGATCAAGGTTTTCTAAAGAGTTTTGGCTATGGCCTAATGTACATCTTTGGTCTTCCCTTGCTCATCATTATCACTTTTGTAATTTTCATAGGAATACCGATTGGACTCTTGCTAAGCGGGTTTTATGTTTTTAGTTTATTGTTCGGACATCTGGTCACTGCCCTAATAATCAGCTATTACCTACGTCAACGTTCGGATGCCAGGTGGGGCTTTTGGAGTGTTGTTCTTCTCACCTTGGGCATCGCGGCTATTTTCCGCCTGCTGACAGCCATTCCCATACTCGGATGGTTACTGTCCTTGGTAGTTATCGCACTAGGTCTTGGTCTATTGGTCCTCACTTTTATAGAGAGACGAAAACTAACAAAAATCGCTTAGCTATGATTAGAGCACCTAAAAATCAGGATATTATCATACCGTTAAACGGTATTGAACTTCATGGAATTCTTTCGGTTCCAACAAATGCAGTAGGTATCGTCATTTTCTCACACGGTCATGGCAGCAGCAGATTAAGTCCGAGAAATACGTACGTGGCCAAGACACTTCAATCGAAAGCTATAGCCACCTTGCTTATCGATTTATTGACCGAATCTGAAGATGAGGCCTCAGGCAACAGGTTCGATATAGACCTCATCACAGAACGATTACTAAGAATAACCCAATGGATCAAAGGCTATCATGACACCAATACACTGTCCGTAGCTTATTTTGGTGCCAGTACAGGTGCAGTAGCCGCCTTAAAGGCGGCCACAACAGAAAAAGTGTTAGCGGTAGTTTCCCGAGGAGGACGACCAGATTTGGTTATGAACGATTTGAAAAAGGTCATAGCCCCGACCCTTTTAATTGTAGGTGGCAAAGACGAAGTGGTGCAGCAGTTAAATCAAGAGGCATTTCAAAAATTATCGAGCGAAAAAGCAATGCGAATTGTTTCCGGGGCCTCACACTTGTTTCAAGAACCTGGTAAATTGGAGGAGGTCTCTAAACTAGCCGCCAATTGGTTCTTGAAATGGCTTAAATAAACCTAACATGTTCAAAGATAGAATCGATGCCGGAAATCAACTGGCCAAACAATTACTGAAATTCAAGAATGAAGAGGTAGTGGTGGTTGCCATTCCCAGAGGAGGATTGCCTTTAGCCGCCATCGTGGCAAAAACCTTGAACGCCCCTTTGGATGTCGCCCTTTCTAAAAAAATAGGTCATCCCTATAACAGCGAATACGCTATTGGGGCGGTAAGTTTAGACCATTTCATTCTTTCGGATGCAATGGGAGTTACCAAGGGTTACATCGAGGAAGAAGCCGCAAAACTTAGGAAAAAACTCCAAGAACGATACCGTCAGTATTATTCTAATAGAAAACCGGAAAGTTTAAAAGGTAAGACGGTTGTAATCGTTGATGATGGTATAGCAACAGGCAATACCCTTTTAGTAACGGTAGCATTTGTAGCCAAAAAAAGTTATCGCGGGGGTACCCGTAGCTTCGGCATCAGCGATTCAAGCTCTTAGGGACTCAGATCAAATCGATGAAATAGTTTGTTTGGAAATTCCACGAAATTTCAGGGCAGTAGGGCAGTTTTATAAGGAATTCAGTCAGGTTTCCGATGAAGAGGCTATACAACTACTGGAACAAAACAATAGTTCAAGAAGTACAAATGGGTAGGGATTCAATTTATTATAACAAGTGGCGAACCAATTGCCATACAATTGGGCTACCATTTTTTTTTGCGCGAGTTCCTCGATGTACATTGTACAAAAGATGGTATGTTGTGCATAGGTCAATGTCAGTACTTGTGATAGAAATGCTTTTAATAGTGCCTTACTATCCACTGTCTTGACCTGTACTTTCATAGTGCAATCAGAGTGGCTTGATTCGCTGCAAACCTCACTTTTCAATTCATTTGCCAACCCTTAAAGGCTTTTTCTGAAAAGTTAATGCAAAGAAATTGCCTCGATATGTATACGTATATCCGTCTTGGGTATAGAAAATATTGCCAGTTGCTTTCTGCGCTTCCGGAGTCCTTTATCAGCTAAAATGGGTGAGTCCATCTTAGTGTTTTTAATGGTTCGCAAGGCGGCTTCTGTAAGCGATATTCCTTTAAGGAAAGAGGGGACCCCAAAACAAGTTTTCAAAAAATGTTTTACCAGTACCCTCGATTTACAAGTACTATAAAGATGCAGGAGGTGTAATACCAAAGCTTACCTTGGTAGTAACACGGTATTGGGTAATGTGATTGTTTTCTACCACTACCTGCATATCCTTTATGTAGACCGATTTAATATTTTTTATGGTCTTGGACGTTTCTTTAATGACATTCTCAACAGCATTTTCAAAGCTTACTGTTGAGTTACCCATAATTTCTATTACTTTTAACACTGACATAATTTTATATTTTATAGTTACTACTTGGCTTAAAATACCGCGAAATCGTACTAGCTGAAATGACCTGAATCAGTTTATCTAGTCATATGTTTTATACTGTAAGGGCTTTATCCAATTCATTTCGTTTATCTCTGCTTAAGGGAAGGGGGGTATTCTCAATTTCTACCATACGACTGTTGAACTTATTTATCTTATTTAGGTTTACGATATATGATTTATGGATTCTTAAAAAGCGATTGTTGGGTAGTTTATTTGCAAAACATTTCATCGTAGATAGTGTTACAAAATTACCTTCATCAGTAACAATTCGCACATAATCGCCAAGTGCTTCGACCCAATGAATGGACTCAAGAAACACTTTTCTTACGATACGGTCGCTTTTGACCAGAACGTATTCCTCTTCTTTTTTTAACCTATGGGTTGCTCTATACCTTGCAATCACCCTTTTAATTGATTTTTGAAACGAGATTACCGTAATGGGTTGCATTAAACAATACACAATATCGTATTCAAAAGCTTTAACGGCGTAATCCGTTCTATTGGTCATCAAAATGGTTATAGGTTTTTGCTTTAATGAATCCAAAAATTCAAATCCGTTTAAAATTGGCATTTTTACATCCAAAAAAAGGAGTTCAATTGGATTATCCTTTAAATACTTTTTAGCCTTCAGAGTATTATCAACTTTAGCTACTAATGTCAATTTCGGATGGCTTTCTACCATTTTTCCCAATATAATTTGATGTATCGGATAATTATCTACAATAAGGGTTTTCATTTTCATAGTATTATATTTAATTAGCATATTATGGTTCTCTAGCTTATTAATTTGTACTTTGAGAGGTAAGGGAGAAACCAAATGGTTTTCTCCCTTTATCTTATTCTCTATTGATAGGTGTGTTCTATTTACCTATAGAAAATTACCCATTTCATCAACTTTTACCCTTAGGGTCTTATCTCCATTTTCAAGTTTCAATTTATATCTTTTAGTTGCGCCTTTGCCCTCGTGATAACTTACAAAATAGATGTCCTTGGTAATCTTCCAATCAGGAAAGCGTTTCAAAATAGATTCCTTTACTGCAGTAGGCAGATTGATATTCTTGAACTTTTCGGCAGTTCTTATCAACTTTCCATTTTGGTCGTAAGCCGCAAGAATTTTACCCTCAGGAATAAAAAAGGTGATATTGTACAAATCATAGTCATCTTGATAAAAATCAGAATTCTTCACATCGAAAGCCGCGACCTTTCGTTCCAGCATTTCTACAGGTATTGAGGCTACTTCTTCCGTCTTCACATCATTAAGATATTTATAATTCATTGCCATTACAATGACCTCCGATAGCTCTTCCGTCTTTATAATCTGGGCAGATACCTGGGTGGTTAATCCCAACGCCAATAAACCAAACATCACTTTTTTCATAATAAAATTATTTAATTAATAATATAGTTTCAAGGAACCTTTGATGGTTCATGTTTGCTAAATTATTACGTCAATCCCCTCAATACAATGACCTGCATCAGTCTTCAAATTTTGAATAGGCACCTCATTTCCTTTTTATTAAGACTGACTTAAATCATATGTTACGCACTGTATACTAATTAGTTTTGATGAGATAATAAAACTTGTACTATGAGAAGCGTTTTAAATCAAAAAGAGGCTGTGGAGCTATTGACTACTAATTATATAGGGCATTTAGGATATATCTCGGGTACATCCCCTTATATCGTTCCCATAACCTTTTATTATGATAAAGACACTCATACAATAACCAGTTACTCCTCTGAAGGCCATAAGATAAATGCTATGAGAAAAAATCCATCGGTATCCCTATGTGTTGATGAAATCAGCTCGGTAGTGGATTGGCAATCGGTATTGGTACACGGTACTTTTGAAGAACTTTCAAGCATTGACGCAAAGCACATGCTACACCAGTTTTCCAATGGTGTAAAAAGTATCATAAATAGGGTGCCTGAAAAAAACGCCCAATTCATAAGTGAATTTTCTGCTAAAATCGAAAAGGAAAAAACGCCATTGGTATTCCGCATTAGAATCGATGGAATCACAGGTAAAAAAAGGGAGTCATAATAAGTGCCATCAATGACCTATATCATTTTATCCAAAACATAAGACAGGTAATTTTAATAAAACTTGTAAACCCCTTTCATTATGCTCATCAAGAAATTTAACCAAATAGGTATCTCAGATATTACATCTGTAGGAGGTAAAAATGCTTCCTTAGGAGAAATGTACAATCAATTGACTTCTAAGGGAGTTCGTATTCCCAATGGTTTTGCCACTACGTCCAAAGCTTATTGGAAATTCTTAAAAGAAAATGACATACAGGAAGCCTTAGAAAATATCATATCTGGACTGGACAGAATCCGATATGCTAATTTGGGTTTAATTGGCGAAAGGGCAAGAAGCCTTATAATGAAAAGTACCTTTTCGGATTCATTTTCCACGGCGATTATCAATGCGTACGGTGACTTATGTGGCGAAGAAGATATCGCAGTCGCAGTGCGGAGTAGCGCAACAGCCGAAGACCTCCCAGATGCCAGTTTTGCGGGCCAACACGATACCTTTTTGAATATATCGGGAAAAGATGCCGTACTGGAATCAGTTAAAAACTGCTTTGCCTCGCTCTATACCGACCGTGCTATCAAGTACCGAGAAGACAAAGGGTTTCTACACAAAGATATTGCACTTTCGGTAGGTGTTCAGCTTATGGTGCGTTCCGATAAAAGTTGCTCGGGGGTGGGCTTTACCATTGAGCCAGAGTCAGGTTTCGAAAATGCCATCTTACTCTCAGGCGTTTGGGGATTGGGCGAGAATATTGTACAGGGTATAGTAAATCCCGATGAATTTTATGTATTCAAACCTAGTCTTCTAAAGGACTATTATCCCATCATTCAAAAAAAATTGGGCGATAAGAAACTGACCATGGTCTATGCTTCGGAAAAAGAAAAAGCCACTACTCTAAATATCAACACTCCAATTGCTAAACAAGAGCAATATATGCTTACTGACAAGGAAATTATCACTTTGGGAAGATGGGCAGTACTCATCGAAGAACACTATAACAAGCCTATGGATATAGAATGGGCGAAAGACGGAATTTCAAACGAGTTGTTTATTACCCAAGCCCGGCCGGAAACCGTTCATCAGAATAATAATAAAAACATTCACATTGAATATCAATTACTGGAAAAAGGAAAAACTTGGGTTCAAGGTAATGCGGTTGGTTCCAAGATTAAAGTCGGCAAAGCGGTTCTTTTAAATTCTCCGACTGAGGCAAAACAGCTAACTACCGATTCAATTATCGTAACCGATACCATTACCCCGGATTGGGATCCGCTGCTTAAACAAGTAGGGGGAATTATAACGAACAAAGGTGGCCGAACCAGTCATGCCGCCATCGTAGCCCGTGAGCTGGGTGTGCCGGCAATTGTAGGCTGTGGAAATGCTACCGACTCTATAACAAACGGAGAAACAATAACGATTTCTTGTTCACAAGGAAAAACGGGATATGTTTACCAGGGGAAACTACCTTTTGAAGAGCGAGAAATCGATTTTTCAAGAATACAGATACCGAATACGGAAGCCAAATTGATTTTGGCCGATCCTGAAAATGCCTTTCAACTTTCTTTTTATCCGAACAACGGAGTAGGGTTACTTCGCATGGAATTCATTATTACCCATAAAGTAAAAGTACACCCTATGGCCTTGGTTAAGTTCGATGCAATCAAGAATGGCACAACGCGAAAGGAAATCGAGATGCTCACCAGAAATTATCCTGATAAATCCTCCTATTTTGTAGACCAACTCTCTCAAGGTATTGCCACTATAGCAGCTGCATTTTATCCAAAGGAAGTCATTGTAAGGTTAAGTGATTTTAAAACGAACGAATATGCCAACCTTATTGGGGGTGCCGATTTTGAGCCCCATGAGGAAAACCCTATGCTCGGTTTCAGGGGTGCATCAAGATACTATAGCGACCTATATAAAGATGGCTTTGCCTTAGAATGTGCTGCCATTAAAAGGGTCCGTGAAACCATGGGACTTATCAATCTTAAGGTGATGGTGCCTTTTTGTAGAACTGTCAAAGAAGGTATAAAGGTATTGTCTGTAATGGAAGAAAACGGACTAAAACGTGGTGAAAACGGACTCGAAGTTTACACCATGGTCGAGATGCCCAGTAATGTGATTTTGGCAGAGGAGTTTGCCGAAATCTTCGATGGATTTTCCATCGGCTCCAATGATCTGACCCAATTGACTTTGGGTATTGACAGGGATTCGGAGATTATGGGAAATCTCTTCGATGAAAATGATACCGCAGTCAAACGGATGATTGCAATGGCAATAAAGTCTGCAAAGAAAACCAATACTAAAATCGGATTATGCGGACAAGCGCCTAGCGATTTTCCGGAATTCGCCAAATTCTTGGTCAAGGAAGGCATTGACAGTATTTCCTTTAATCCTGATGCATTGTTACAAGGCATCGAGAACATCAACAAGGCGGAAAAAAGCCTTGCAACTTTTGGAATGGCTCAAAGCAGCAACTAAAAACTCTTTCAAAAAAATGTCTAAGTGAGCCGTATTTTTACTCTTACCGTAAACCCAGTCGTTGATAAAAACACTACCATATCAAGCTTGGTGCCCCACCGTAAACTACAATGTACCCAACCTGTTTATTATGCTGGCGGTGGTGGTATCAACGTTTCTCGTGCCATCAAAAATTTGGGAGGCACATCAACCGTTATTCATTTCGCTGGAGAGCGCACAGGTGCACATCTTCAAGAATTATTATCAAAAGATGAAATTCGGCAACATGTAATTAGTTTGGCGAGTACCACAAGAGAAAACCTCTCGGTAACCGATACTACCTCAGATTTACAATATCGTTTCGGACTACCAGGGCCTCAAGTAACCAAAAATGAATGGGAAGAAGGTTTGGGTATTGTTGAAAAGCACTTGAGAGCAAACGATTTTTTAGTCGCTAGCGGAAAATTGACTTCAGGCATCCCAGATGATTATTATCGGATGCTGGGCGAGATAGTTAAACAAAAAAAAGCGAAACTTGTTTTAGATACCAAAGGAGAAGCCTTAAAGCATGGGATAAAGACAGATATATTTTTATTTAAACCAAATCTATCCGAACTCGCAAGCCTTTACGGAAAAGAATCTTTATCGTACAAAATACTAGAAGAATTGGCTAAGGATTTTATGGCAACCCATAGGTGCGAGATTTTGGTCGTTTCTTTGGGTCGCCGCGGTGCTTTATTAGTTACTTCTGAAAGGCTAGAGTATATTAAGGCTCCTATGGTACATGAAAAAAATAGCATCGGTGCTGGTGACAGCATGGTTGCCGGTATGTTATTAAAAGCACAGGCAGGTCATAACCCGAAAACAATGATACAATATGGCGTGGCCTGCGGAGCGGCCACCACCCTTAGACCTGGAACCCAACTTTGCCAAAAAGAAGATGTGCAAAAGGCCTATAATTGGGTACAGATGAACTAAAGCTTAAGGTAAATCAAAAAGTTTTGACTTTGTCATTAAGGTACAAGACAATATTTTTTGTCATAAATAATACGCATCATAGCCAAGTATTAATCGCCGCTTCTTCTTTTCTGAACATTCCGATTACTCCTCCCTCGATTCACATTGTTTTCATCGTGATAACGTCTAATATTGTCATCGTTATAATTGCGGATACGCTCGTACCGAGAACGCCTTAAATTGACATTTCGATACCGGGGCGGCAATACATTTCTTCGTACCCAAACCCCACCATCCAAATATAGATAAGTACGTGCCGAGAGGTCATAATAGATACTGAATTCTGGGAAATAGACATAGCGTACCACTTCTAACCTATTGGGATAGAACCATGGCGGTGGCGAATGGTTTGTCCTTGAAGTTATGACAACAGGGCCACAACTACCCAATAATAAAAAAAGCAGTGATACTCCTAACGCTAAGCTAAATGTTCTCGATTTCATCCCATTCTCTTTTACTAGGTAAAGGAATGAAATGCGGAAACAGTTTAAAATGACCAAAGTCATTCCGAGTTAAAATTCACAATAGACACTGTTAAAATATCCTATACTGATGTACATCATTTTAAATTGTGTGTTGCTTATTTAATTTTGCTCATATAATGTTTAACTAAAATCTATGTAACTAGTTAGTGCCAAGAATTAAGCTATAAAATTTGGATCTTATCTAATTATTGTCGGATCTTTCGTAAAATCATTAATTTCTTGAGCGATACCAAACTCATATTGGAGCTATTGAAAAAGGTAGAAGACCTGACAAAAGAGGTTGCGGATTTACGAGAACGTTTGTCCAAATATGAGAATCCCAA
>JBLHNI010000100.1:0-10141 GCA_047650615.1 Maribacter sp. | reverse complement strand
CTTAGAGGATAAAGTGGTAGATACCAGTTCTGTAATAGATACCGAGAATGGTACCTGGAAATTATATAATCATAGAATAAAGGATACAAAGCGCGGTGGACATGGTAAGATATCTGTAGCAAAAGCTTTTGAGGTATCCTCAAATGTAGCATTTGCCAAGATGATTCACAATGGGTATAAGGATGATCCGGAAAAATATGTGAATCGACTCATGAGTATGGGACTGCATAAGGAGTTAGGGCTGCCAGTAAGGGGTGAAGGTATTCCTGTTTTAAGATATCCCGGTGATAAAGGTTGGTCAGGACTGTCCTTGGCACAAATGGCATATGGTTATGAGGTGTCTATGACCCCTTTGCAAACATTGGCATTTTATAATGCTATTGCCAATGACGGGGAATTGTTAAAACCAAGACTTATAAAAGAAGTCAAAGAATGGAACAAGAGTATTAAGAAGTTTGACAAGGAAGTGCTGAATCCGTCGATTTGTTCCCAAGAGACGGTAAGGAAGGTACAGCAGATTTTAAAAGATGTTGTTGAGAAAAAGAGTGGTACGGGTAACGGCATGTACTCAAAAAACTTTTCCATGGCCGGAAAAACAGGAACTACGCAAACCAATTATGTGTCTAAGGATAGGGATAAATATGAATATATTTCTTCGTTTGCTGGATACTTTCCGGCAGACAATCCTAAGTATTCTTGTATTGTAGTGATTCATAAGCCAGATAAAAGTGTTGGCTATTACGGAGCGGATGTTTCGGGCCCTGTTTTTAAGTCAGTGGCTCAAAAAGTATATGCTACCTCCCCTTTAATCGACGAGATTTATATTAAAGATGAATTTGACATTGATTTGGATAAAGCGTACCAAGGATACTTTACACACATGCAAAAAGCGTACATAAAGGTTCCTAATTTACATGGCATGAGTGGTATGGACGCCATTTCAATATTGGAAAATTTAGGAATAGAGGTAGAGCTAAAGGGGAATGGAAAGGTTTATCGCCAATCTGTATCAAAAGGAACGAATATTAAAGAAGTAAAAAAAATAGTGTTGGAGCTTTCATGAAGTTACTAAAAGACATATTATTTGGAGTTAGCCTGACGGCGGTAAGTGGCACTACTAATTGTAGTGTCAATGCCGTTTGTTTTGACTCGCGTAACGTTCAAATGGACGATGTCTTCGTAGCGATTAAGGGGACACTTTCAGATGGTCATAACTACATAAGAAAGGCGATAGATTTAGGTGCCAAGGCTATTATTTGTGAGCAACTTCCAGAAGATATAGTCAACGAGATTACCTATGTTGAGGTCGCTAATGGAAATAGTGCGCTGGCTATCATGGCTTCAAACTTTTATGGAAATCCTTCCAAGAACTTAAAATTGATAGGGGTTACTGGCACAAACGGGAAGACTACCGTTACCAGTTTATTATATCAGTTATTTAAAAAGGCAGGCTATAAAGTAGGATTGTTGTCTACCATTAAAATTATGGTAGATGATACGGAGTATAAAACTACACACACCACCCCAGATGCACTTACTATCAACCAGAATCTGAGCTTGATGAACGATGCTGGTGTGGAGTTCTGTTTTATGGAGGTAAGTTCTCACGGTATTCATCAAAAAAGAACAGAAGGCTTGGTCTTTGAAGGTGCCATTTTTACCAACCTATCGCACGATCATTTGGATTATCATAAGACATTTACCGAGTATAGGGATACTAAGAAAATACTGTTTGATAGCCTTTCTAAAAAAGCGTTTGCCCTTACCAATATAGATGATAAGAACGGTTTGGTGATGCTACAAAATACCAATGCTAGAAAATATACCTACGCCTTACAGAATTATGCAGACTACAAGGTCCAGATTCTAGAGAATCAGTTCGATGGTCAATTATTGAAGGTGGGCGACCATGAGTTGTGGACCAAATTAATAGGTCATTTTAATGCTTATAATATGTTAGCCATTTATGCTACTGCAGATTTACTTGGCTTGGAAAAGTTAGAGACCCTAAGACTGCTAAGTGCGTTGGATAATGTAGATGGTAGGTTCCAATATTACATATCAAAACAAAAAATTACAGCTATAGTCGATTATGCCCATACGCCGGATGCTTTAAAAAATGTGCTTGAGACAATCAACGCATTGAGGACTGGAAATGAAAACGTCATCACCGTTGTGGGGTGTGGTGGCGACAGAGACAGATCAAAGCGTCCGGTAATGGGTAATATCGCTTCGGAAATGAGTGACAAGGTTATTTTCACCTCGGATAATCCTAGAACAGAATCACCCTCGGAGATTATTGTAGAAATGGAGTTGGGTGTGGAGCCCCAGGATACCCATAAAATATTAGCTATTGAAAATAGGGAACAAGCGATTAAAACGGCTTGTCAATTAGCCGCTGCCAATGATATTATTCTAGTAGCCGGCAAAGGACACGAAACCTATCAGGAAACCAACGGGAAGCGGATAGATTTTGATGATTTGAAGATGGTAACCGAAGTATTAAAAAGTTTAGATAAATAATCAAGGCCAATATTAATTGGCTTGTAGCGAGAATATATGTTAACCTACCTATTCGAATATTTAGAAAATGAATACCAGTTCCCTGGGGCATCCCTTTTTGGGTTTCTGACTTTTAGGGCGGCTATGGCTATCCTATTTTCCTTGGGTTTGGCTACCATATACGGTAAGCGCATCATTCTTTTTCTTCAAAAAAAACAGATTGGTGAAACCGTTAGGGATTTGGGCCTAGATGGGCAAAAACAAAAAGCCGGAACGCCAACGATGGGTGGTATTATTATCATATTCGCAACGCTTATTCCAGTCCTGCTTTTTGCCAAATTACACAATATCTATATCATCCTTCTTATCGTAACTACCCTATGGATGGGGATTATCGGTTTTATAGATGACTATATTAAAATTTTTAGGAAGAATAAGGATGGACTAAAGGGTAAGTTTAAGATTTTGGGTCAGGTGGTATTAGGATTGGTAGTTGGTGCCACGCTTTATTTTCATCCAGAAGTAACCATGCGCGAGCATACGAAAACAATGATTACTGAGAATTTTACCGTAGAAGAGGTAAAAGGGTCGGATATCAAGTCTACAATGACCACGGTTCCTTTCTTTAAGAATAATGAGCTGGACTATAGCAGTTTTATTTCATGGATGGGCGATGGCTTCGCAGGATATAGCTGGTTAATTTTTATTCCTATTATCATTCTTATCGTTACAGCGGTTTCCAATGGAGCCAACCTTACCGATGGTATAGATGGACTCGCAGCAGGCACTTCGGCCATTATTGTAATTACCCTTGGAATTTTTGCCTGGGTTTCCAGTAACATTATTTTTTCGGAGTATTTAGATATTATGTACATAAAGGGAGTGGAGGAGTTGGTGGTTTTTATAACTGCATTTACAGGTGCTCTCGTAGGGTTTTTATGGTACAATGCATTTCCCGCGCAGGTATTTATGGGAGATACTGGAAGTTTGACTATCGGTGGTGTCATTGCCGTAATTGCTATCATTATCCGTAAAGAATTATTGATACCTATTCTATGTGGGATATTCTTTGCGGAGTCTATTTCCGTTATGGTGCAGGTGGGGTATTTTAAATATACGAAGAGTAAATATGGAGAAGGAAAGCGTGTTTTTTTAATGGCGCCCTTACATCATCATTATCAGAAAAAAGGATACCATGAAAGTAAAATCGTAACCCGTTTTTGGATTGTAGGAATCCTATTGGCCATTGTGACTATAGTAACTTTAAAATTACGATAAATGGCATTTTTAGTGATTCTTGGGGGTGGAGAAAGTGGCGTGGGTACGGCCATTTTAGGTCAAAAACAGGGATACGATGTTTTTGTATCCGACAAAGGAAAAATTAAAGAGAAGTACAAGGACGTTCTTTCGCATTATGGAATTGATTGGGAAGAGGAAAACCACTCAGAGGACCGCATACTAGAGGCAACTGTCGTAATGAAAAGTCCCGGTATTCCGCATACCGTGCCTTTGGTAAAGCAATTGGTAACTAAAGGTATACCGGTTATTTCTGAAATTGAGTTTGCATCCAAGTATACTGATGCCAAGATTATTGGTATAACGGGTAGTAACGGAAAAACGACTACCACCATGCTCACTAATCACCTATTAAAAGGTGGAGGCCTAGATGTAGGTATGGCGGGTAATATTGGGGATAGTTTTGCTAAAATGGTCGCTGATACTGATTTTGAGTATTACGTCTTGGAGATAAGTAGTTTTCAGCTAGATGGTATTCAGGAGTTTAGGCCAGATATCGCGGTAATCACGAACATTACGCCAGATCATTTAGATCGGTACGATTACCAGTTCGAGAACTATATCGCCTCAAAGTTCAGGATTGCAATGAACCAAACGGAGAAGGACTATCTCATTTACGATGCGGACGATGAAGTAATCGTTTCCTGGCTCAAAGCCAACCCGGTCAAAGCCAAATTAATGCCATTTTCCTTAACCAAAAAATTTAAGGAAGGAACCTACTTAGAAAATAAAAATATTACAATAAGAACACTAACGGATAAGATAACGATGACGACAGACGCTTTAGCACTCGAAGGACAACACAACGTAAAGAATACAATGGCCGGGGCTACCATTGCAAAATTGGTGAGTATCCGTAAGGAGACCATAAGAGAATGCATTTCTAATTTTCAGGGAGCACCCCACCGTTTGGAAAAGGTTTTGAAAATAAACCACGTACAATACATAAACGATTCTAAGGCAACCAATGTTAATGCCACCTATTTTGCACTAGACAGTGTAAAGACCCAAACAGTTTGGATTGTTGGTGGTGTGGATAAAGGGAACGATTATACGGCCTTGATGTCATTGGTGCGTGAAAAAGTAAAGGCTATCATATGCCTAGGTATGGATAATACTAAGATTAAGGAAACCTTTGGGAACGTTGTGGATTTAGTGGTAGAAACATATGCCATGGAAGAAGCGGTAAAGGTAGCCTATAAGATTTCCGAGCGCGGAGATACGGTTTTGTTATCTCCGGCATGTGCTAGTTTTGATCTGTTTGAAAATTATGAGGACCGCGGTAATCAGTTTAAGAATTGTGTAAAAAATTTATAAGTGCTAAAACTGTTTAAAAATATTAAAGGAGATAAAGCTATTTGGGCCATTGCGGCTCTATTGGCCTTATTTTCCTTTTTACCGGTCTACAGCGCCAGTAGTAATCTGGTCTATGTGTTAGGTAATGGAACTACTGTTGGTCATTTGGTAAAGCATGCGTTATTATTATTCTTTGGTTTTGGTATTATCTACGGCGTTCATAAAATTCCGACACATTTTTTTAGGGGACTCTCCTTGATTGCCTTACCCATAATTTTGGTTTTATTGGTTTTTGTATTGGCACAAGGAACAAATAGTGGGGAGACCAATGCCAGCAGGTGGATTCATATCCCCTATGTTGGGTTCGGGTTTCAGCCCTCCAATTTGGCGGCAGTAGTGCTACTTATTTATGTGGCTAGATATCTTTCTAAGATACGCGATAGCACCGTTACGTTTACCGAAAGTATATTGCCCTTATGGCTTCCTGTGTTTTTTGTAGTGGTATTGATTTTACCCGCTAACTTTTCTACCGCAGGTATTATATTTTCCATGGTATTGATGCTTTGTTTTTTGGGAGGCTACCCTATAAAGTATTTGTTGGGAATAGTAGCGACCGGATTGGTTTGTTTGACCCTATTTGTGGTAACGGCAAAAGCATTTCCAGATTTGTTTCCCAACCGTGTAGATACTTGGATGAGCCGTATAGCTAGTTTTACGAGTCCAGAAGATACAGATGCCAATTACCAGATAGAAAGAGCAAAGATTGCCATTGCTACGGGTGGTATTGTAGGTAAAGGTGCTGGAAAGAGTGTACAGAAAAACTTTTTACCGCAGAGTTCTTCGGATTTTATTTATGCCATAATTGTCGAAGAATACGGTCTTGTGGGTGGTTTTGGCCTTATGTTCGTTTACCTGTTTTTACTGTTTCGTATTGTGGTAGTAGCTAATGGTTCTGCTTCTATTTTTAGTAAACTATTGGTTTTGGGTGTGGGGCTGCCAATTGTTTTTCAAGCTTTGATTAATATGGCGGTAGCCGTAGAACTATTTCCGGTAACAGGTCAGAATTTACCATTGATAAGTAGTGGGGGAACCTCCAGTTGGATGACCTGTTTGGCTATAGGAATTATTTTGAGTGCTAGTAATAAGAGTTTGGCGCAGGACAATGGTGGGCCTGCCGATTTTGATGAGAGTAACCCTTTAGAAGTGCTAAGTGGACAATTATAGGTTTATTATTTCTGGAGGAGGAACAGGCGGACACATATATCCAGCGATAGCCATAGCGAACGAATTAAAACGAAGGTTTCCAAAGGCTGAGTTCCTATTCGTAGGTGCGAAGGATAGAATGGAAATGGAAAAAGTACCCCAAGCGGGGTATAAGATAGAAGGTTTGTGGATTACAGGGATACAACGGAAACTAAGCTATAAGAATTTGATGTTTCCATTTAAATTAATAAGTAGTTTGATAAAAGCAGGTAACATAGTAAAACGGGTCAAGCCACATGCCGTAATTGGTACAGGAGGGTTTGCCAGTGGGCCGCTTTTAAGGATGGCATCGGGTAGGGGGATACCTTGTGTGTTACAGGAGCAGAATTCCTATGCAGGTATTACCAATAAACTACTTAAGGACAGGGTACAGAAAATCTGTGTGGCCTATGATGGTATGGAACGCTTTTTTCCAGCTGATAAAATAGTTAAAACAGGAAACCCGGTTCGTGCTGATTTGGTATCGCTTACGGTAAATAAGAAAGATGCCTTGGATTTCTTTGAGCTGAACCCAACTAAAAAGACGGTACTGGTCTTGGGTGGGAGTCTTGGTGCAAGACGTATCAATTCTCTTGTATCTGAAAAGCTAGCTTTTTTTCAGGATCTAGGAGTACAGGTGTTATGGCAATGTGGGAAAGGTTATATAAAAGAGTATAAAGGACATACGAACGAAACGGTAAAAGTGCATTCCTACTTGAATGATATGGATAAGGCTTATGTTGCTGCAGATATCATTATTTCTAGAGCGGGTGCTGGTTCTGTATCTGAATTGTGTATCGTAGGAAAACCTACCTTTTTTATTCCATCGCCCAATGTAGCGGAAGATCATCAGACCAAAAACGCCCAATCTCTGGAGAATCAGTCGGCAGCAATTCTGATTAGGGAATCCGATTTAAATGCAGATTTTGAAGCCAGTTTTATAGCGGTTTTTAATTCGGAAGAAAAACAAGGAGAGCTGTCTAGTAATATGAAAGCACTGGCGTTACCAAATGCCACAAAGGATATATGTGACGAGGTGGAGAAATTATTAAAAATATAGCATACATACTAATAGGTTCTTGAAATATTAATGTGGACTTGAAAAGCATACATAGGGTTTATTTTATTGGTATCGGAGGCATAGGTATGTCTGCGTTAGCGCGATATTTCAGGTTTATAGACCTTCCTGTTGCAGGATATGATAAAACAGAAACCCCGCTGACTAGAGAATTGGTCGAAACAGGAATTTCTATTCATTACGAAGATAACGTGCAATTGATTCCAGCATCATTTCAGAACATTAAAAGCACCCTAATTGTATATACGCCTGCCGTGTCTGCATCGCATAGTGAATACCAATACTTTCAGAACAATGGTTTTGTGATAAAAAAGCGTTCCGAAGTACTGGGTCTTATTACTAAAGATTCATTCTGTTTTGCGGTTGCAGGAACGCATGGCAAAACAACGACATCTTGTATTTTGACACATTTACTAAAAGAAACCGGCACGCCGCTTACAGCATTTTTAGGAGGTATTTCTGAAGATTTTCATAGTAATTTTCTACTGGAAGGAACCGAGTATTCGGTTGTGGAGGCAGATGAGTTTGATCGTTCTTTTTTGCGTCTTACGCCTAATGTTGCTTGTATAACCTCTATGGATGCCGATCATTTAGATATCTATGGTGATGCGGAAGCATTAACTAATTCCTTCATCGACTTTACAAAACGTATAAAGCCCGGAGGAACTCTTTTTGTTCGCCAAGGTCTTCCGTTGGAAGGTATAACATATGGTATAGAGGACGATTCTGATTATTGTATCCAAAACATAACAATAGAACAAGGCGCCTATATATTTGATTTGGTAGCCCCTAATATAGCTTTGAAAGGCGTCAGGTTCGCAAAACCGGGCAGGCATAATTTGCTTAACGGTTTGGTTGCTTTTGCTATGGCGATAGAGGCTGGGTCCCCACCGGAGCATTTGGCACGTGCGTTGGGTACATTTAAGGGGGTGCAGCGTAGATTTTCATATAAGATTCATACACCGACGTTTGTGTTTATTGATGATTATGCACATCACCCCACAGAAATAGATGCCGTGTTTGATGCAATTGAAGAAATGCACCCTAATAAAAAGGTATTGGCCGTTTTTCAACCACATCTTTTTACTAGAACTCGCGATTTTGGTGATGAATTTGCGAAAAGCCTTTCCAAATTTGATTCGGTCCTGTTGCTCGAAATTTATCCTGCAAGGGAAATGCCGATATCTGGAATAGACTCCGACTGGTTGTTAAAAAAAATGACCAATTCCAGTAAAAAGGTAGTAAAAAAGGAAGCTATTTTGGCTGAAATAAAGGCTCAAAATCCTGAGGTACTGGTGACTATGGGAGCTGGGGATATAGGTCTGGAAATAGAAAAAATTAAAAATGAACTGGCATATGCAAACGAACTGGAGTAACATAAAGTTAATTGCGCTGATTTTAGCAATCATGGGGTTATACGCGTTTTCCAATCAGCGAAACAGTAGGAGAAATATCGTTAAAATGAAGGTAGAGTTCAGTGGAGACGAGAATCTCTACCTCACGGAAGGAACGGTTAATAAATTGTTAATACAAAATTATGGTGGACTGGAAAATGTACCTAAAGAAAAGATAGATTTGAATACTGTAGAAAAGGCTATAGAAGCTAATGAAATGGTAAAAAGTGCCCAAGTTTATCTTACTATAGATGGTGAACTTACGTCTAGAATTATTCAGCGTAAACCAATCGGTCGCATAGAGGGAAAATCGAAATTCTATTTGGATGACGAAGGAAAGCGTATGCCGTTTTCGGCAAATCATTCTGCCAGGGTTCCAATAATCACAGGTAATGTTACCGGTGAAAGCTTGGAGGATGTATATGTTATTTTGGAATTTATCAATGCAGATGACTTTTTGCGTAAAAATGTAATTGGTATTCATATTGAGGAAAAGGACAATTACAAATTGAATTTTAGATTAAACCAATTTGTAGTGAATTTGGGAGGGATAGATAACCTAGCGGAAAAGTTTAGCAATTTCAAAGCGTTTTACGCTAAGGCGAACAAGGATGAAACCTTGGAAGATTTTGCCGTAGTAAGTTTGGAATTCAATAATCAGGTAGTGTGCACTAAAATTTAAAAGGGAATGGAACAAGCTAATTATTCAGTCGGTCTAGACATCGGAACAACGAAGATCGTTGCCATCATTGGTAAGGAAAACGAATATGGAAAGATTGAGATTTTGGGCATTGGAAAGTCCAAAAGTTTGGGCGTTCACCGTGGTGTAGTAAACAATATCACACAAACCATAAAATCGATACAACAGGCCGTTGAAGAGGCCGAAAGTACATCTGGGCTAAAAATCGATAGCGTAGTAGTAGGAATCGCAGGGCAGCACATCCGAAGTTTACAGCACAGCGATTATATTACCAGAGCTGATTCTGAGGAGGTTATTGGAGATGTCGATTTAGACAAGCTCGTAAATCAAGTGCATAAGTTAATCATGCTGCCGGGAGAGGAGATTATACATGTGCTTCCACAAGAATATAAGGTTGATGGGCAAGCGGAAATTAAGCAGCCTATAGGTATGTATGGTGGGCGTTTAGAGGCTAATTTTCATGTTGTTGTAGGTCAGGTAACCTCCATAAAAAACGTGGGTAGGTGTATTAAAAGTGCAGGCCTTGGACTAGGGAATATTACGTTGGAACCATTGGCGTCATCCGATGCTGTTTTAAGTCAGGAAGAAAAAGAAGCAGGCGTTGCACTTATCGATATAGGAGGAGGTACTACC
>JBLHNI010000099.1:0-10207 GCA_047650615.1 Maribacter sp. | reverse complement strand
TAGACCTGCTATTTCTTCCCGTAAGATTCCATTAAGCTCGTCCGTACCCATATATTTATCTTTGGTAACTCGGGCTTCAATACGCGCAATAATCTTCAAGGTCGTGTCCACACCAACATCTGATGAGACAAGGACTTCTTCCAGGTTATCTAGTACATCGTCATCTACCTTAGATTTTCCTGCAACCGCCTTACCTAGCTTAGAAAAGAAGCTTGTTTTAGTCTTTTCCAGTCCTTTATCCAAACTTTCCTTCTTCTGGGAAGAAAATATCTTTTTAAATAAACTCATTTTAGTATCGAATAGTTACTCAAATATAAAACTTAAAAAGCCCCTTTCGTAAGAAAGAGGCTTTTTAAGTTTTAATAGAGTTGTATTATTTCTTTGCAATCCAAGCATCTACCATATCTGGAGCCATAACCGACTCGACAAATACGTAAGCACCACTTTTTGGTGACTTTACCATCTTAATCGCTTTTGTTAATCTTTTGGAGCTTGTCTGTAAACTTGCTACGGTCTTCTTTGCCATGATTAATTATCTTTTATTGTCAATTCCGCGCTTGTGCTGAAGTCGTTTCAGTAAGCTCAGAAATCAATTTATTTAATTTCTTTATGAACTGTCATCCTTTTAAGGATAGGATTGAATTTTTTGATTTCCATCCTTTCTGGAGTGTTCTTCTTATTCTTGGTAGTAATATACCTAGACGTACCAGCTTGTCCCGATTCTTTGTGCTCGGTACATTCTAAAATAACTTGTATTCTGTTGCCTTTTTTTGCCATCGTAATCTATAATTTTCGGGATTATTTTACTAACCCTTTAGCTTTTGCTTCTTTCAACACAGCTGAAATACCCTTCTTGTTGATACTCTTTAAAGCTCTTGCAGAAACTTTCAAAGTAACCCAACGGTCCTCTTCCGGAATGTAAAATCTTTTTTTAGAAAGATTTACATCAAATCTTCTTCTGGTCTTATTAATAGAGAAGGAAACGTTATTTCCGAACATTGCTCTCTTTCCGGTAATCTCACAAACTTTAGACATTGTGTCGAATTTTTCTTTTAAACAGGGTGCAAATTTATATCATTTTTATCTTACCGCCAACATTCTACTTCACATTTTTGAAATTTCTTTTTGGAGCAGCTCAAAGGCCTTATTTACAGACTTTTGAACAATACGTTCTCTGTGCGTACCCATTTGAAATTTTTCTACAACTACACCGTTTGGCGAAGCTATGGCAATACATACAGTTCCCACAGCAGCATCTGAGTCTCCCTTGGAAGGACCGGCATTACCCGTTGTAGCGATGGCAAAATCGGTTTTCAATAGCTCTTGCACTCCAGAAGCCATAGCCATGGCAACCTGCTCACTTACTACGGAGTACTGGTCTATTATTTTTCCTGGCACATTCAGCACCTTTATTTTAGTTTCTGTCGCATAGCTTATTACACCGCCTTTAAAGCAGGCAGATGCTCCTGGAATAGCCGTGAGCAGTGATGCAATCTTACCTCCTGTAAAGCTCTCAGCAGTTGCTAAGGTTAGACCCTTCGCTTTTAGTAGTTTGGTTACTACCTCTTCTATAGTTTCTTCATCTTCCGTGCCATATACAATAGCCCCTAGGAGCGGAAGTAATTTTTTATGCTCTGCTTCTATGGCCGCCATTAAAACCTCATAATCAGCTCCCTTTGCGGTCATTCGCAACCTTACCTTTCCTAAATTGGGCAAATAGGCTAGTTTGACAAACGGAGGCAATTCATCCTCCCAAGTTTCAATTTTCTGTGCAATGGCACTTTCTCCTAATCCGTAAGTAACAATAGTTCTATGAATAATATGGGGTCGTTCGTAATACGCCACCAATTTGGGCAACACTTCCGCCTTCATCAAGTTTTTCATCTCAAAAGGGACACCGGGCAAGGAAATAAAGGTTGTACCGTCCTCATGAATCCACATTCCAGGAGCAGTACCATGTGCATTATGTAGTACTTTAGCTTTACTAGGCAAAAGCGCTTGTTTTCGATTTAAATCAGATATCGGAGTTGATATATGCTTAGCAAAAAGCATTTCTACATGCGCTAGAACATTTTTATCTTCAACCAATACATCATTAAAGAATCTACAAAAAGTATGTTTGGTAATATCATCCTTGGTAGGTCCTAGACCTCCGGTAACGATAACAATATCAACCTTCGATTTTGCATTAGCTAAAGCATTAAGGATGTGTTCCTTTTCGTCCTGAACCGAAGTAATCTGATAAACAGAAATACCTATTTTATTGAGTTCTTTGGCGATAAAGGCGGAATTTGTATCCACTATCTGGCCAATGAGAATCTCATCACCGATTGTAATTATTTCTGCTAGCATTAGCAGTCAAAATCATTCTTCAACTCAGAAACTACCTGATGGATATCCGCGCTAAGTAATGGGAAGATTCGTTTGATTTCTTCCATATTAGATTCGCTTTTACCAAGTGTCTCCATCTCCAAAGCAGCAGCACGGGTTTGCTCCATTCCTAACAAATCTACATTAGGCTTTATTTTATGTGCCAACTGATACACCTGTTGGTAATCATCCTCCGCTAATGCCTTTTCCAAAGCCAACAAATCTTCTGGAACTTCTTCAAGAAAAACAGAAACTACAGAATTTATAAAATCCTGATCCCCCTCTGCCATCTCATTAATTTTATCAAGACTATAAATCATTATTTAATTCTTACGTTAAAAAGTTCCTTGTTTTCCAAACTACCCGAAAGATAGTCATTTGCCGCTACTTTCCCAACACCTGCGGGCGTACCCGTAAAAAGCACGTCTCCTTTCTTCAACATAAAAAAGGTAGACACATAAGCAATGAGCTCATCTACTTTCCAGAGCATAAGACCTGTATTTCCAGATTGCACAATCTCGTTATTCTTTTTAAGATTGAAACTCAGGTCATTCAAGTCTTTAAAATTGGTTTTAGGCAACCATTCCCCAATAACAGCCGCACCATCAAAACCCTTGGCCTTTTCCCATGGTAAACCCTTTTCCTTTAAGGTAGTTTGTAAATCCCGTGCTGTAAAATCAATTCCTAAACCAATTTCATCATAATAAGTATGTGCAAAAGAAGCCTTTATATGCTTCCCTACTTTTTTGATTTTGACCAAAACTTCCACTTCATAATGGACATCATTAGAAAACTCCGGAATATAAAAATCCTGTTCTTTAGGTAGAACTGAAGAGTCTGGCTTTATGAACACCACGGGTTCCGTAGGTTTTTCATTTTTGAGTTCTGCAATATGGTCGGTATAATTTCTACCTATACAAATGATTTTCATCTATCTTTTTTACTTTTGGAATATTTTAATACAAATGGCGGGTATCAAAACTTCTTAATTTCCCTATGATACAATAACGAAGTCCAACCATTCTCCAAGGCCAAAAACCATGGTTCTATAATTTTTATTTTTAGGACACTCCGCAGCAAGATTGAGTGCAAAACAGTCTTATACTACTTTATTTTTACTAATTGAATTAAAAACTCGGGAATAGCATAAGCTTTGTGCTTTCGACACCTCATCTAACTCAATTTAGTGTTTAGCTTGCTAAGTTTAATCTGTGTCAATACTTTTTTGGTGTACAAGGGGAAATCGGCATTGAGTATCCAACCAAAATATCCAGGTTCCTTTTCCAGAACATCATGCACTTTCTTTCCTTTGTGTTTTCCGAAGGAAAAGATTTCATCGCCATGCTCATCCAAGGCTATAAAACCAGCAAAATCTACCGATTGCTTTCTTCTTGAAAATTCCGATAATTTCTTAATATTATTTTCAAGTTCGGGATACCTGTCCAATTGTGAAAGTAAGACCTCGTAGGTAGCATTGGTATCCGCGGCTGCACTATGAGCATCAGTCAAATCCTTATCGCAATAAAATTTATACGCAGCTCCTAGGGTACGTTTTTCCATTTTATGAAAAATGGTCTGAACATCTACAGAAACGGTATGCTTCATGTCAAAATCGATTTCAACACGTAAAAGCTCCTCAGCCAGCAAAGGAATATCGAATCGGTCAGAATTAAATCCACCCAAATCAGTATCCTTTATCATTGTGTAAATTTCCTTTGAAAGGTCCTTGAACGTAGGTTCCTTGGCTACTTTCTCGTTGGAAATACCATGAATTGCTATTACTTCATCGGGTATAATCATTTCAGGATTAACGAGCCATGTTTTGCTTTCCTTATTGCCATTAGGAAAAACCTTAAGTATGGCAATTTCTACTATACGATCTTTGGCTACATTAGTACCTGTAGTTTCTAAATCAAAAAAACAAATGGGTCTGGTAAGTTTTAATTCCATGAGTACGGGTCTTTTTACAAAGATAGTTCTTATCCCACTTTTCTTAGGTCAAATAATGGGATTTTACCCTTAGCAAAATTACAGTCTCAGATTGATAGTATTATTGAAAGCAGAACCAAAGGTATATCTAATTCCTACTCGGAACCCTAATTCAAAATCTACTACTATCTGTTTTTGCTGCAAGAGAACATCTTCTAAGGCGGCATCTCCTGCCGGAAGATTTATTTGATTCCTGATAAGGTCAAAACTTCCTAAAAAGGAAACCGAAAGCCCTTTAAAAACTCGAATAGACAGCCTTCCGAACAATTCTATTCTATTCTTTTGAAAATCTTCTAAAAATGTTGAGCCACGCAGTCGCGTGTATACATTACCCCATGGCTGACAATAGTTCAATTGAATAGTAAGGGAATGATTTAAAATACCTTCGGAATCTTTATTAAATATGGAAGTGTCTTTATAATTATTTAAACAAATAACCAATCCGATAGGCAAAAAAACTCCCTGCGAAGCACCTCTTTATAAGGAAAAATATTATATTCAATAGCTGGACTCACCTAGGTAGAAAAATCTATGTTGGTGACCATATTATGACATGCACCACTAAACACACCTACCGACCAATGATCTGAAATACTGCGTACCACAAGGCCATCAAAGGAATAACGTAAACGCTCATTTATAAAGGTGTCATCGTTTCGTTCAAATTCAGCTCTGCATTGATTTAGCTCCCCATCTGCTCGTATTCGCCATTTATCGGTAACACGATTGCTTTAAAACCAAATTCATATTCAAACTCCTTTCTACTTGTTTCCCTGTCCAATTTGGGCTTCGGCATAGATTTCAAAAACCCAATTATTCCAAGGATCATCAAAATCTATACCCTGCATTTCTGCGCCCCCTCATTATCAATAATATAGTTTATTTTATCAGCCAAGTCAGATTCGACCCTATAGCGCAATAGACCAGCTTTTATCTGTTTTACTAAGCCTTTACGCACTTCATCTGAAGTCATGTTTGGATTAGTTTCATAAGACAGGTCTCCAGTAATACCCTCGTAATCGCGTGTACCCTTAAAGTCTAATAAATAGGTTCTACCGCCAGAACCATTGGCTACATCGTAGATGAATAACTGAATATTTGCAAGTGCTTGATTACGCACATGGCTAACGAATTTTATTTCCTAACGAATGTAGGTTTGTTCACAATTACAGTCCACGAATAATTTAAGAGCTTCCCTATTTTTAATTGTAAGCGGTTTTTGGCCGAATAAAAATAATGAAGGTAGCACGAAAAATAGGAGCATAAGCCCCCATTTTGAAGAAGTGTATTGCATGCTAACCTTTAAAAGTAAAGGTAACATTGAAAAATAAGATTTTGTTTGCTGCTTTGAAAAAATATTAGCCCAATCACCCTTGTGACTGCCTAAACATCATATCTCCCGATTTACGTCCCAAGCTTCCAGATAATCAGCTACAGCCTTTGCAAACATACTTCCCAACGCTCCATTGACCACGCGATGGTCGTAACTGTGAGACAGATACATTTTACTACGGATACCAATAAAATCCCCTTCATTGGTCTCTATCACAGAAGGAATCTTTCGAATGGCACCAAGAGCCATAATACCCACCTGCGGTTGATTGATTATCGGTGTACCAAAAACACTTCCAAATGTACCAACGTTGGTTACTGTATAGGTACCCTCTTGAACCTCATCTGGCTTAAGGGCATTATTTCGAGAACGAAGCGCCAAATCGTTGACGACTTTTGCCATTCCCACCAAGTTCAACTGATCGGCATTCTTTATAACGGGTACAATTAGATTACCGTCCGGAAGGGCTGCGGCCATTCCAATATTGATATTCTTTTTCTTAACAACCGAATCGCCATTAACCGAAATATTCATCATTGGATATTTCTTTAAAGCTTTCGCAATAGCCTCCATAAAAATGGGTGTAAACGTAAGCTTTTCACCTTCCTGTTTTTCAAAAGCAGATTTCATCTTCGTTCTCCAGTTTACCATATTGGTCACATCTACTTCTATAAAGCTCTGTACGTGTGCTGATGTAGCCACGCTATCTACCATATGCTTGGCAACAAGTTTACCCATGCGGGTCATAGCAATGACTTCATCTCCTTGAGCAACTTTTACAGGAGCTTGCATTGGTTTTTCTTTAACCACAACCGTTTTTTCAACAACTGGAACAATCGCTTGTTTCTGCTCCACAACCGGCTCTAAAACTTTTTCCGATGTTACAGGTGCAGTGCTCTTAAGCTTCACATACTCCAAAATATCGTTCTTGGTTACACGACCGTCTTTTCCTGTGCCTTCAATACCTTCCAACGCATCAAAAGAAACTCCTTCTTCTTTGGCAATATTTTTCACCAAAGGGGAATAAAAACGTTCCGAACTCGAATAATCCAGCGTGGGAATCCCTACCCTATCCTTTGCGGACAACGCTTTTTCTGCGGCTACGACCATTTCTTCTTCCACAGCAGAATCTTCCGGGGCTATTTCGGCACTACTACGAGCTGCCGATTCCTCTTGGCTACCGGCAATTTCTATAATGGCTACGGTTTCGCCAACCTTTATAATATCGTCAATAGCAAAACACTTTTCAATCAAAACACCATCTACTTCGCTTGGCACCTCACTATCGACCTTGTCGGTAGCGATTTCAAAAATAGCCTCGTCCATTTCAATAGTATCCCCAACCTCCTTCAACCAAGATGTCAATGTTGCCTCTGCAACACTTTCTCCCATTCGCGGTAGTTTCAATTCAAATTTTGACATATCGATAATTTATAAGTGCTTTTATTCGTTTTTTTTGCAAAAATAGTAAATATTAGGGGTATTTACTGATTTTGCATCAATATTATAATACTCAATTCGTTCTAAAAGAACCTTCAAAAGGTACCCTATTCAAAATACTCCTGCCCAAAGTAACCTCGTCTGCATATTCTAGCTCATCGCCGACGGCAATGCCCCTTGCAATAGTAGAGGTTCGTATTTCCAAGCCTTCTATCTGCTTAAAAATATAAAAATTAGTGGTATCCCCTTCCATTGTAGAACTTAACGCAAATATAAGTTCGTTTATTTCGCCTAGCTTTACTTTAGTGACCAAGGATGTGATAGTCAGCTCTTGCGGCCCAACACCCTCCATAGGAGATATTTTACCACCCAAGACATGGTACTTGCCCCTATACTGACCTGTATTTTCTATGGCCATAACATCCCGAATATCCTCTACCACACATACTAAAGAGTCATCTCTCTTGGGGTTTGCACAGATTTCGCATAGCTCCGTATCCGAAATATTATGGCAATTACTACAAAACCGTACCGTAGTCCTTAATTGCGTAAGTGCATTGGATAGTTGTTCGGTCCGCTGCTCAGACTGTTTTAATAAATGCAACACCAAACGTAAGGCCGTACGCTTGCCAATACCAGGCAACTGTGACATTTCGTAGACTGCATTTTCCAATAATTTCGAAGAAAACTCCATGCATTTAAGTTTGCCGTAAAATTACGGACTATTTTTACTTTTTGTACTTTGACTTAAAATAATTTCGAATGACCTCCATCAATATCCTACTCCTAATAGGTGGCTACTTTGCCGTGTTATTACTGATCTCATATTTTACAGGAAAAAACGATTCTAACGAGGACTTTTTTAAAGCAGGAAAACAATCGCCATGGTACTTGGTAGCCTTTGGTATGGTTGGTGCTTCGCTTTCTGGCGTTACCTTTATTTCGGTTCCAGGATGGGTAGATAGTTCGCAGTTTAGCTACTTGCAAGTGGTTTTTGGTTATTTTTTGGGCTATTTGATTACCGCGTATGTGCTGCTTCCTATTTACTATAAACAGAACGTAACCTCTATCTATCAATTTTTGGATGACCGTTTTGGATTTGTTAGTTATAAGGTTGGTGCTATCTCGTTTTTTATTTCCCGGGTTTTGGGTGCTGCTTTTCGACTATTTTTAGTCGCTATAGTACTACAACAATTTGTATTTGATGCATGGAACGTACCCTATGAGATTACGGTTGCCCTATCCATTCTACTCATCTGGATATATACCTTTAGAGGAGGCATTAAAACCATAGTTTGGACCGACACCCTTCAAACACTCTTTATGCTGGTTTCCTTGGGGTTATCTATATATTTTATACTAAACAAGTTGGAATGGACCTTCGTCGACTTCCTGAAATCTCCAGAACTCGCTACCTACAGCAAAACTTTTTTTATAGATGATTTATTAGCTAAAAACCATTTATTAAAATCTTTCTTGGGAGGCATGTTCGTTACCATTTGCATGACGGGACTTGACCAGGATATGATGCAAAAAAACCTTACCTGTAGAAATTTAAAAGATGCCCAAAAGAACATGGTATCCTTTAGCGTGGTTTTGGTTGTTGTCACCTTTGTATTTATGTTGTTGGGTGCGCTCTTATTCATCTATGCCGAAAAATATCAGATAGCCATCCCGCTTATGGACGGGCAACCTAAAACGGATCTTCTCTTCCCTGAAATTGCCCTGAATAGTGGTTTGGGCATCACAGTAGCCATCACCTTTATGCTTGGTCTTATAGCTGCAGCTTATAGTAGCGCCGATAGTGCGTTAACCTCCTTAACGACTTCATTTTGTGTGGATTTTTTAGGCACGGAAAAGAAAACTGAAAAGGAGGCCAAATCCATACGACAAAGAACACATATTGGTATGAGTGTATTGCTCGCATTAGTGGTCATCTCCTTTAAGTATATTTTAGATAGAAATGTAATAGACGGTCTCCTCACCGTAGCGTCCTATACCTATGGACCGTTATTGGGATTGTTTTCCTTTGGTATTTTTACAAAACACCAAGTAAAGGATAAATATGTCTGGGTGGTTGCCCTACTGTCCGTAATTATGATTGTTATTCTTGGAAAACTCCCAGCCGAATCCTTAGGTGGTTACGTAGTAGGATATGAACTTTTGCCCCTCAATGGCTTGTTGACCTTTATCGGGCTTTGGTTGATACGGAGGAAGTAAACAATATTGTGTGTGTTTTATTAAATTGTCTTAGTGACACTTTAGCCGTTCTTATTATTCCTATCGATTATATGGATATTCGTTTATCAAATTAAACCCGCTAGAAGTAAGTCTAAAATCCTTTTTGAAGCGTTGTTTTGTTTCACAAATAATAGTATCGTTCCTAAAAACTCCTGTTAGGAATAAGGTTGAATCTGTCTTCTTGAAGTTCATTACATAGACTTGGGTCGAATCTTGAAATTCTTTAAGTTTTATTTCGCCTCTTGAAAGGTCTATTTCAGAGTTCAAACCAAATCTGGATTTATCCATTCTTGCAAATTGAATACTATTAGGGTATTTTAAAAAAACATACCTCCACCTTTTTTCATCTGTCAATAAGGGTTGAATCACTTCTCCATTACTCATAAAACGTGTTACCTCATACATACCGTAAAGTTCAGGCTTGTTCTGTTTTGTTTCATACAGATCACTTGTTTTAACAATATAAGACCGTTGCACGGGCTTGCATAATTTTGCAAGATTTCGTATCTTTTCTTTATGGGATCAGTGCACCACCCAACCTTGGCCGATAGCATTTGCGACCTGCGTTCACGCAAGATAAAGCAAACCTTTTTCACACAGATCAACACTCTATTGGATTGGCAACCAATAATAGAAATTTTAAAAAAGCACTACACCAAAGGACAGAGTGCCACGGGTAAACCCAGTTATAGCGGCCTGTTGCTTTTCAAAATGAGTCTCTTACAAACCTGGTATGGTCTAAGCGATTATGAAGTTGAGGACGGCGTAAACGATAGTATCTCGTTCAGTTATTTTTGTGGCCTGCACATAGACCAAGTAGCCCCGGACCATAGT
>JBLHNI010000098.1:0-10349 GCA_047650615.1 Maribacter sp. | reverse complement strand
TACATACAAAGGCAATGAGCAGAAGAAAGATATAAAGTAAAAACGTTTTATATCGAATCAGAAAATTTATAATCTGCTGCATTCACCTCTAAATTTTCAAAATACTTGTTTTCCTACATAATTAAAATAGATGTGTAGGCTCAACTAAAATTATTTTATCAAGATGCTCTTATATCGTTCCAGATTTTTTAGTGCTATCCCGGTTCCTCTAACTACTGCCCTAAGCGGATCTTCCGCAATATATACCGGAAGGTCTGTCTTTTGTGATAACCTACGATCTAAGCCACGCAACATTGAGCCTCCTCCTGCTAAATAAATACCTGTATTGTAAATGTCAGCCGCCAACTCCGGTGGTGTTTGCGATAAGGTTTCCATTACAGCATCTTCTACACGTAAAATGGACTTATCCAACGCTTTTGCTATTTCTCTATAGGAAATCTGAACTTGCTTCGGCTTTCCCGTCAATAAATCTCGTCCTTGTACAGATTTTTCATCTGGTGGTGACTGTAAATCTTCGGTAGCAGAACCTATTTCTATTTTTATGGCCTCTGCCGTGGTTTCCCCTACATATAAGTTATGTTGGGTACGCATGTAATAAATAATATCGTTTGTAAATACATCACCTGCAATTTTTACGGATTTGTCGCAAACAATACCGCCTAGTGCAATTACTGCAATTTCAGTAGTACCCCCTCCTATATCTACAATCATATTTCCTTTGGGCTGCATAATATCTAATCCAATACCTATAGCTGCCGCCATAGGTTCGTGTATCAGATACACTTCTTTACCGTTTACGCGTTCTGCGGATTCCTTTACGGCTCGCATCTCTACCTCGGTAATTCCAGATGGAATACATATTACCATACGCAAGGCAGGTGGAAACCATTTTTTCTTTAATGCGGGAATATTCTTGATGAACATGTTAATCATCTTTTCCGAAGCATCAAAATCAGCAATTACGCCATCTTTTAGTGGACGAATGGTCTTGATATTTTCGTGGGTTTTTCCCTGCATCAGACTTGCCTCTCTGCCGACAGCAATGATTTTTCCGCTAATCCTATCCCTAGCTACAATAGACGGGCTATCGACTACCACTTTGTCGTTATGAATGATAAGAGTGTTAGCAGTACCTAGGTCAATGGCTATTTCCTCAGTCAAGAAATCAAAAAATCCCATAGATTAATATTTGGTTATGGATAAATAGGTGTATTTCATAAGTAAAAGTAGTAAAATTAATGCTTAAAATGACGTGTACCTGTCATCACCATGGAAATTCCGTTCTCATTGCAATAATCTACACTCAATTGATCTTTGATAGAGCCTCCTGGCTGTATCACACTGGCAACACCTGCTTTGTCTGCTATTTCGACACAATCAGGGAATGGGAAGAAAGCATCACTAGCCATAACGGCACCTTTTAAATCGAATTTAAACGATTGTGCCTTGTGAATTGCTTGGTTTAAAGCATCTACGCGAGAAGTTTGTCCTGTGCCGCTGGCGCATAGTTGTTTGTTCTTTGCCAAAATAATAGTATTTGACTTCGTATGCTTACATAGTTTTGACGCGAACAAAAGGTCTTCCAACTCTTGTGGACTCGGCTTATTTTCTGTAGCATAGCTAAGGTCTTCTAGGTTGTCGGTTTTAGAATCCTTGTCTTGGAGCAGCATTCCATTCAAACAGGTTCTTACCATCATTTCTGGCATTTTAGTTTCATTCTGTATCAGTACGATTCTGTTTTTCTTGCCTTTTAATATTTCTAAGGCATCTGCAGCATAACTGGGGGCTATAACTACTTCGCAGAACAGTTGGTGTATTTCTGCGGCCGTCGCTTTATCTATTTCCTTATTGCTAATGAGTACGCCTCCAAAGGCGGAAACAGGGTCGCCTGCTAAGGCATCTACATACGCTTCATGAAGTGTTTCCCGTTGCGCTAGGCCACATGCGTTATTGTGTTTAAGAATAGCAAATGTGGGGGCATCGTTTTTAAACTCGCCCATTAGATTTACCGCGGCATCTACATCCAACAAGTTGTTGTAAGAGAGTTCCTTGCCATGCAATTTGGAGAACATCGCATCGAAATCACCAAAGAAAAATCCTTTTTGATGTGGATTTTCGCCATACCGAAGTACGTTACCGTTGGTTTCGCTGATTTTTAGCGCAGCGATATCATGATCATGGTCTTTGTTAAAGTAGTTAAAGATAGCAGTATCATAATGTGAGGAAACGTTGAAGGATTTTGCTGCAAAACGTTTTCGATTTTCCAAAGTGGTACTGCCGTTTCCGTTGGAAATCACATCTAGGAAATCCGAGTAATCCTCCATAGAAGAAACACAAAGCACATCTTTAAAGTTTTTGGCAGCGGCACGTATCAATGAAATCCCACCAATATCAATCTTTTCTATAATATCTTGTTCAGATGCTCCACTAGCTACCGTTTTTTCAAAGGGATACAAATCAACGATAACAATATCCAACTGTGGAATATCAAATTCGGCCAATTGGGCTGCATCGCTCTCATTGTCTTGCCGGTTCAAAATACCACCAAAAACTTTTGGGTGTAACGTTTTTACCCGACCGCCTAAAATCGATGGGTAGCTAGTAACGTCCTCAACCGGAATAACAGGGATGCCTAAATCCGTAATGAATTTCTCAGTACCACCTGTAGAATAGATGGCAATACCAAGTTCTTGAAATTTTTTAACGATGGGTTCTAACCCGTCTTTATGAAATACGGAAATTAGTGCAGAAGTCGCTTTTTTAGCAGTGCTCATTTGATGTGCTTGTGGTTAGTTGTATAAGCACACAAAAGTAATTTTTTTAAGGCGGTATTTTGATTTAGGTTATCAACAAATAAGAGAAAGTTTTAAAGAATCTGAGCAACTTGGGCATTTACAAATTCCAAAAAGCGCTCATCAGATTCGGTAAATGGATTTGGCGTGTTGGAATCAATGTCTATTTGGCCAATATTTTCACCGTTTACGAAGAGTGGCACCACAATTTCGGCCTTTACGGCAATACTGCAGGCAATATAGTTGTTCTGTGCCATTACATCAGGCACAACAAAATTTTGATTGCTTACCGCAACTTGGCCACAAATACCTTTCCCAAATGGGATTACAGTGTGATTTGTTGGAGCACCGGCGTAGGGTCCTAGCTTTAGTTCCTCTTTGTCACCGTTTCTAAAATAAAACCCAACCCAATCATAATGAGTAACGTTTTCTTTAAGTAGATTACAAATTTCTTGAAGTTTAGTGTCTGTTTTGCCTACCGAATTGGTTATGGCAGTTATTTGAGAACATAGGCTGTCTAACATGAGTTCTTTTTTTAAAAATATATATCAAAAGTCGATTTTTAAGTAGAAACTAACAATACTAATCGCCTTAAATATTCGTTAACTCTATATATTGGAAATTCAAAAACGGTATCTTTGTAACGTGAATAAAGTATTACATAAACTAATGTCTTTGGTAATGGCGCTATTGGTGCTATTCTCAACGATGTCTTTTTCTTTGGATATTCATTACTGTGGTGACCACTTGGTAGATTTCAGCCTTTCTGATACCGCAGACACTTGCATGATGAAAGTGGAAATGTCCAAATCGTCTAACGAATGTGCTGTGATGGACATGGCTTGCTGTTCAGATGTAGAGATTGTTATTGAAGGTCAAGATGACGTTAAAATTGCTTTTGACCAATTCACTTTCGAACAACAGGTATTTATTACTTCTTTTGCATTCTCCTATATTAATTTGTTTGACGGTTTTGATTCAAACATAATCCCATTTAAAGCCTACTCCCCACCTCCACTGATACGGGATATTCATATCCTAGATCAGTCTTTCTTAATTTGATTTTTAAACAGTAATCTTTTTGTCCTATGATTCTTCCGTTTAGGGCTGAATTTGTAGTGTTTGTTTTTCTGTATTCCGGAATTTCATTACTTTCATAACTGTTTAATTATCAAACTATATGCTTAATAGAGCTATCAAATACCTTATAGAAAACAAACTCGTTGCTGTTTTAACGCTCATCCTATTTATAGGTTGGGGCATCGTAAACGCGCCTTTTGGTTGGGACACCGGTTTTTTGCCTTCTAATCCTGTTGCAGTAGATGCCATTCCAGATATTGGAGAAAACCAGCAGATTGTTTTTACCAAGTGGCAAGGTCGTTCACCGCAAGATATTGAAGATCAAATTACGTATCCTTTAACGACTTCATTACTCGGTATTCCTGGAGTAAAAACAATTCGTAGTTCTTCTATGTTTGGTTTTTCCAGTATCTATATCATTTTTGAAGAAGATATCGAGTTTTACTGGTCACGTAGTCGCATACTTGAAAAACTCAATTCATTACCAGATAACCTATTACCAGATGGGGTAAACCCATCTTTAGGGCCAGATGCCACAGGGTTAGGGCAAATATATTGGTACACTTTAGAAGGGCGTGATTCAGCAGGAAATGTAACTGGCGGCTGGGATTTACAGGAGCTGCGTAGCATTCAAGACTATTACGTAAAATATGGATTATCCTCGGCAAGTGGTGTTTCCGAAGTTGCCTCTATAGGCGGTTATGTTCAGGAATATCAAGTGGATATTGACCCTGAAAAAATGCGCCAATACAATATTGGTTTAAGCGATGTTGTAAAAGCGGTAAAGGAAAGTAACCAAGATATTGGGGCGCAGACCTTGGAAATAAATCAAGTAGAATATTTAGTTCGTGGTTTGGGTTATGTGAAATCTGTGGCTGACATTGAAAATGCCGTAGTTACTTCAGAAAATTTCACTTCTATACGAATCAAGGATATCGCAAAAGTAAATTTAGGGCCTCAAACCAGACGTGGTATTTTAGATAAAGAAGGTGCTGAAGTTGTGGGCGGTGTTGTTGTGGCTCGTTACGGTGCAAACCCAATGGAAGTAATTAATAATGTGAAAGACCAAATAGCGGAACTTTCAGCAGGATTACCCACTAAAGTTTTGGCAGACGGTCGCACTTCACAAGTAACCATTGTGCCGTTTTATGATCGTACAGAACTCATTCAAGAAACACTTCACACGCTCAATGAAGCCCTAACACTTGAAATTCTAATTACAATTCTGGTTATCATCGTTATGATGTTCAACCTGCGTGCATCCATCCTAATTTCAGGATTATTGCCTGTTGCCGTGTTGATGGTTTTTATTGCGATGAAGCTATTCAATGTAGATGCAAACATTGTTGCCCTTTCAGGCATTGCTATTGCCATAGGTACGATGGTGGACGTTGGTGTCATACTTGCCGAAAATATGATTCGGCATTTGGAGGATGAAAAATTACGATTTAAAGAAAGCGGCATCGAATACACAACTAATGAGATTGTTTACAATGCTACTGCTGAAGTATCAGGAGCAATATTAACAGCAGTTCTGACTACCATCATTAGTTTTATACCGGTTTTTACATTGATAGGTGCTGAAGGGAAATTATTCAGACCGCTGGCATTTACCAAAACAATGGCGCTTTCTGCCGCCTTAGTGATTGCACTTTTCTTGATACCACCATTTGCAGCTTTCTTGTTTAGGAAAACGAATATTAGAGAACGTTTTAAATATATTCTCAACGGTTTGCTCATTATTTTGGGTTTCAGTGCTGTCATTTATGGCTATTGGTTGGGGCTTGTTTTGATAGGGTATGGAGTGGTGGCTCTACTAAGTATAAGGGATATTGTTTCAACAAAAAGAGCCAATCTAATTCATATCATTATTTCCTGCATTGCAATTGTATTCTTACTTGCTGAATATTGGCGACCGCTTGGTTTCGATCGCAGCATCTTAATGAACTTGATTTTTGTTGCGATTATCTGCTTTGGATTACTCGGTGTGTTTTCAGTTTTCCAAAGGTATTATGACAACATATTACGTTGGGCACTTCAAAACCGACTGCTATTTTTAATTATTCCAACCACGGTGTTGATTTTAGGAGTGGTTATAATGCGAAATACTGGTAAAGAATTTATGCCATCGCTTAACGAAGGTTCATTTCTTTTAATGCCTACCTCTTTACCACACGCAGGAGTAGAAGAAAATAAGCGGGTACTACAACAACTCGATATGGCGGTTGCCACTATTCCTGAAATACAAACTGTAGTAGGAAAAGCTGGACGAACAGAATCTGCGCTCGACCCTGCACCACTATCGATGTATGAAAATATAATTCAGTATAAATCTGAATATATGCGCAATCAAGTAGGCGAGCGACAACGTTATCAGATCAATGAAGACGGATTGTTTGTGCTGAAAAATGATAAGTTCATTATCAACCCAAATAATGAAATCGATGATATTGTAAAATATGAAGCATCTCAACTTAAAACGAATGTAACTCGTGAGGACTTAATTCCTGACGATGATGGCGAATATTACCGCAATTGGCGACCAAAAATAAACAGTCCTGATGATATTTGGAATGAGATTGTGAAAGTGACAAAATTCCCAGGAGTAACCTCTGCGCCCAAGCTACAACCTATTGAGACACGTCTTGTAATGCTACAAACAGGTATGCGAGCACCTATGGGAATTAAAGTAAAAGGGCCTGATTTAAAAACCATTGAAGCTTTTGGTTTGCAATTAGAACAACTTTTAAAAGAATCTGAGGGCGTCAAAGAACAAGCTGTTTTTGCAGACCGTATTGTAGGTAAACCCTATTTGTTAATTGATATAAAACGAGAGCAACTAGCACGATACGGAATTTCAATTATGGACGTTCAGGAAGTACTTCAAGTAGCTGTAGGCGGTATGCCACTTACCCAAACCGTAGAAGGGCGTGAGCGTTATGGCGTTCGCGTTCGGTATCCAAGAGAGTTGCGTAGCAATCCAGACGACCTCAAAAAGATTTATGTGCCTGTAGAAAAAGGCAGTCCTGTTCCTTTAGGCGAGTTGGTAGATATTCGCTATGAACAAGGCCCGCAAGTGATTAAAAGTGAGGACACTTTTTTGATAGGGTATGTGCTTTTTGATAAACTCGATGGCTTTGCCGAAGTCGATGTGATAGAAAGTGCGCAGGGGTTGTTCAAAGAGAAAATTGAGGCTGGAGAGTTAATCGTTCCTAAAGGAATCAGTTATAAATTTACAGGGACCTACGAAAATCAATTACGAGCGGAGAAAACACTTTCTGTTGTAGTTCCACTGGCACTTGTAATCATTTTCTTGATTCTTTATTTCCAGTTTAAATCAGTCAGCACGTCGCTTATGGTATTTTCAGGAATTACAATCGCTTTTGCAGGTGGTTTCATTATGATTTGGTTGTATGGCCAAGATTGGTTCTTCAATTTTAATCTATTTGGGGAAAATATGCGAGATGTATTCAATATGAAAACCATCAATTTAAGTGTGGCAGTTTGGGTTGGATTTATTGCGCTTTTCGGTATTGCTACAGATGACGGCGTGGTAATGGCAACCTATCTCACACAGACGTTTGACAGGGAAAAACCTAAGGACAAAAGAGGAATACGATTGGCAACCCTGGAAGCTGCCGGTAAGAGAATACGTCCTTGTCTAATGACAACCGTAACAACCATTCTGGCGTTGTTACCTATACTCACATCTACAGGGAAAGGAAGCGATATAATGATACCTATGGCAATCCCTATTTTTGGCGGGATGATTATCGACATAACTTCTTATTTCTTATTACCTGTACTATATAGCTGGAAGAAAGAATATGAACTTAACAGAGCAAACAGATGAAAAATATAAAAATCATAGTATGTCTTTTGTTCGTTTCTGCTGCTGCGAAAGCACAACAATTACAGACATATATCGAGGAAGCAAATGGCAATAATCCAGAAATTCAGGCTTTTAATTTACGGTATAACATCGCTGAAGAAAAAGTAAATGAAGTAGACTGGATTCCGAATACAGAATTTAGCGCAGGCTATTTTGTAAGCGAACCTGAAACAAGAACAGGAGCCCAGCGCGCGCGGTTTGGCTTTAAGCAGATGCTCCCTTGGTTTGGCACTATTACAGCTAGAGAAAATTATGCAACTTCAATGGCTGAAGCTGAATATGTAGAAATAACAATTGCCAAAAGAAAATTGGCACTCTCAGTTGCCAAAATCTATTACAAGCTTTATGAAGTTAGAGCGCAACAAAAAGTGCTTGACGAGAATATTCAATTATTGAAAACTTACGAAAAACTAGCACTAACATCTATAGAAGTTGGTAAAGCATCAGCGGTAGATGTATTGCGATTGCAGATACGGCAGAATGAATTAGTTCAGGAAAAAGAAGTCTTGGAGGAACAGGTATTTGGGATTCAGACGGCTTTTAATAAATTGTTGAATAGAGAATATGATACATCGGTAGAAACGGTTACTATTTTGCCATTGCCTGATGAAGATATCGTCTTTGGCTATGATGCATTAGCGCTCAACCCTGAACTGCTTAAATACGACAAACTCTACGAATCTGTTTCACAATCCGAATTGTTGAACCAACGTGAAGGCTTACCAATGATAGGTTTTGGTGTAGATTATCTACCAGTTTCTGAACGGGCTGATATGAATTTTAGTGATAACGGTAAGGATATCTTAATGCCTATGGTTTCTGTTACCGTTCCGCTCTTCAATAACCGCTATAAATCTATTACAAAGCAAAACGAATTGCGTCAAAGAGAAATTGAGATGCAAAAAAAGCAGCGGTTGAATGTTTTGGAATCCGCTTTCGCGAAAGCGATATCACAACGCAATCAGGCTAGAATTAAATACAAGACACAACAAAAGAATTTGAAACAAGCAAATGATGCCGAAGAAATTCTTATTAAAAATTACGAAACTGGGACTATTGATTTTATTGATGTTCTTGATATTCAGGAGCTACAATTAAAGTTTCAAATCAATCAAATAAGAGCTGTAACAACATACTATTTGCAGAGTGCAATAGTCAATTATTTAATAACTCAATAAACACAGAACAATGAAAAATTTCAAATTAATTTTCGCAGGAATGGTAGTACTAGCCTTAGTATCAATGGTGTCGTGTAAAGACAACAAGGCAGAAACAAAAACGCAACCAACGGAAATAACTAAAGAACAAGGAACCGAATACACATCTGCGTATGTATGTCCAATGCATTGTAAAGATAGTGGCAGTGATAAAGAAGGAAAGTGCGACACTTGTGGAATGGCACTCGTAAAAAATGAAGACCATAAAGCAAACGGACACAAACACGAATAGGCTTTAAAAACATCAAATGAAACACACCTATCAGATACACGGAATGACCTGCAATGGTTGTCGCAGACACGTAGAAGAAACACTTTCTAAAGTGGAAGGTGTGACCAATGCGTCAGTAGATTTAGAAGAAGCAGAAGCAACTATCGAGATGGAATCTCACATTTCTATTGAAACGTTCCAGAAAGCGATGAAAGAGGGTGGTGGCATATACAGTATTCATAAACTTGGAGACCATCATAAAACGATAGAAACCAAAAAGGAAAAGCCCAAAGGAAAAGGAACTGGAACATTTTACTGTCCAATGCATTGCGAAGGCGATAAGACCTATGAGAAACCTGGGGACTGTCCTGTATGCGGAATGGATTTGGTAGAAGAACAAAATTTATCGGCAGTAACATCTGAACAATGGACCTGCCCAATGCATCCCGAAATCGTGAAAGACGAATCAGGAGCTTGCCCTATTTGCGGAATGGATTTAGTGCCTTTGCAACCAGACCTTTCTGCCGAAGAGAAGACCTATAAAAAATTAGTGAAGAAATTTTGGATAGCGCTTGGTTTAACACTTCCCATTTTCTTGATTGCGATGAGCGAGATGATTCCTAATAATCCATTGTACGATTTATTGGAGCAAAAGTGGTGGAATTGGAATCAGTTTGCACTATCAATTCCTGTTGTGTTTTATGCCACTTGGATGTTCTTTGAGCGTGCCTATAAAAGTATAAAAACGTGGAATCTCAATATGTTTACCCTTATTGGGGTTGGTGCAGGTGTAGCTTGGCTGTTTAGTGTTTTTGGAATGGTATTTCCAGACTTTTTCCCTGAACAATTTAAAACGGAATCAGGAGCAGTTCACGTTTATTTTGAAGCAGCAACCGTAATACTTACCCTTGTCTTAATGGGTCAAGTTTTAGAGGCAAGAGCGCACAGTAAAACCAATTCTGCAGTTAAGGAATTATTAAAACTTGCACCTAATAAAGCAGTACGCGTGGTTGATGGGAATGAAGAAGAACTTGCTATCGATAAAATTGAAAAAGGAGACATTCTAAGAGTTAAGCCAGGCGATAAAATCCCTGTGGACGGTATTATTAGAGAAGGAAAAACGACAGTAGATGAATCAATGATTTCTGGAGAACCTA
>JBLHNI010000097.1:0-10367 GCA_047650615.1 Maribacter sp. | reverse complement strand
TTCTTTGGAGAATTTGGCTTTAACCAAGCAACCTCTGCTCGTATAGACACGTTAGAAGGTATATCAGTATCTATATTAGGCAACTTGTTCACCATCCGAGTCAAAAAAGGAACTTCGGTTGAAAAGTTGCTATTTAAACCAAAAATAGTATTGTTTACAGGCTCTATACCAAAATTAGATTTTTGGGTAAGTGGGCGCTCATTCAAATTCAACAAGGTGCCACCTAGTACAAAATTCTTACTAAACTGATGCTCTACGTTAACCCCAGTAAAACGACGTGTTTGTTGCCCGAAAACGGCATTATTTTCCACTGAAATATTGATAGGCGTATTAGACGCCTCTAAACTTGGATCTAAAAGCTGTACCGTGCCTGCTTGGTAATTTACAGTATAATCTATACCTTCCTGCAATTGACGACCACCTGCCGTTACCCTAACCGAACCTCTAGGTACATTGAAGGCTCCAATAGGAATTCCGTTACTCCCTTCTGCCTTAAAGCGTCCTTTTAAAATAAATTTATTTTTCTCTGGATCTTGTAGTGCCGCCGCCTTGGTGAGCTCATACATATCCCTAAATACATACTGGTCTTGATTAGGATTATAGGCAGATGGCATATTATACTGACCAGCATTACCGTTCTCTAAGGTTTCGAACAAGTACTCTCCAAAGGGTTCCACTTTGGTAAAGACAATACGTCCGCCTTGGGTATCAACTGTAATACCAGGATAAAAATCAAAAAATCCGTCACCACCGGGTTGTAAATCATTATACACGTTCAACCTATCCAAATTAAACACATCCAATAAGATACGCTCCTCCAAACCGTCAGGCCATCCAGAACCAGGACCATCATCTATTGGGGTAATATAATTTCTTGGCGTAGGATCGGAATACAATATATTAAGTTTAAAATCTTCCTGACTTAATCGGAATGCTCCCGTGGCATAAATATTTTTCATCATCAAATCCCAAATAGGATCGCTGACATTGGTAATGTTACTTTTTAATAATTTAAGAATCAAGGTATTATTCTCTATGATAGGATTCGCTCCCTGAGAAACCGTGGTAGCATCTAAACCTCCATTTGCAAACTCCCCTACTTGAAAGACTTCGCCCCTAAAGGTGTATTGAAAAGCCACAGCCAATACCTCATCATTACTCAACCTTTGATTCAAAGAAACATATCCTAATTGAGAATTGAAGGTATAATCACGTGTCTGCTCCAGCTTTCGGGCATTCTCCAAAATAGCATAGTCAAATCCTTGGTTAGGTCGATACCCTGCTGCAAAACTACCGAGGTTAAACGCATTCTCTACTGTAGCAATATCCCTGATATTCGTAGTTAATGCTCCTCCTGCCCCTATCAATTCCGGGTCATAATCATTGGCGTTGTTTCTCGGTCGATTATCCATGGTATTATTAAAAAAACCTGCGGCATCCGCACCATTCTGTCCTACCCTTGTTTTTTCCTTGAATACCTCACCTAAATCTTGAAAGGCCACTACATTACGAACGTTTAGCGTTTGTTGGCTCCTATTGGTTACCCAAACCTCTAATCTAGTAATCTGTACCTGGCTTTGTATGAAAGGATAGGTTTCTAGTGCCCTATCGTAATTATCCCTAAAATAATGCGCTAAGAAAAAGTGTTTGTCCTCATCATAATCTAAAGCGGTAATATTAAATTCATTTAATGTACCACCCCCTTGTGCCACGACCGTGTTGTTTTGAGAACGCTGTTCGGAGAAAACTGCGGTAACCATTGTTTTACCAAATTGGAGTTGTGTCTTTACCCCAAACAAGCTCTGCGCACCTTGTATAAGCGAACTGTTCAAAGGCATATTTACGTTACCTACTTCAATTTTCTGAAGAATATCATCCTCGGTAGGCGTATAATCTAGTTTTACGATATTCTGAAAATCAAAAGTAGCCTCCGTATCATAGTTGGCATTTACCTGCAAACGCTCGCCTATTTTTCCAAGCATACTTAAACTTATGCGCTGATCAAAATCAAAAGATAAGTTGGTTCTATTTCTTGGTGAAAGTGATGGATTATCATTCTTTTGCCAAATAACACCCAAATCCATAGCTACGGAACCCTGGGGTATCACCTCTATGGCATTCCCTCCGAATACGGATTGAAAGAAATCATTGTTTACATAAAAATTGGGCAGTAAATTTCGTCGTGCTTCCTCGCTTCCTTGCTTTTTCCCGGAATAGGCATCTGACTTTTCCTTAAAGTAAGATTTGATACCCTCTTTTTTAATCAGGTCATAATATTGTTCTGGTGTGAGGATGATAGGATATCCAATATCGAAATTTCCAATTTTTTCATTGTAGACGTACCGATCTAACTTGGCATCATAGAAGTATCTAGAAACGATACTCTCCGGATTTTCCAGAGCAATCCGCCCTAGGTCATATCCGGTTTTCACAGAATCTACTTCTTGCTCATCTGTTTCTTGAGCCATAGATACTTCTATAGCTCCAAAAACAAATAAGAATAGAAAAAGGTACTTAAAAAATGTTTTAAGATTATTGATTGCCCCTGATTTAAAACTTGTTACAAATTTTTCAGCGCGAGTTTTATAATATTCTCCGCGCTTAGTGAAGCATCTTGGGAAATTACCTTATCAACTACCTTTTCGGCTTGTCTTCTAGCAAATCCTAGAACCTCTAAAGCAGATAACGCTTCATCTTTATTTGTATTGTTTGAAGTTGTGGAAAGTTCGTCTATATCGTACACTTTCAAAATCTTGTCCCTAAGGTCTAAAATAACCATTTGTGCGGTTTTGACACCGATACCCTTTATGGCTTGTATGGCAGGAGCATCTCCATTGGCAATGGCATCTCTAATTTGTGCTGGAGACATGGAAGATAACATGGTTCTGGCCGTACTGGAACCAATACCGGAAACAGATAATAATAAACGAAATATTTCACGTTCCGATTTTTCAGCAAACCCAAACAAAGTATGCGAATCTTCCTTTACTTGTAAATGTGTGTAAAGACTCAACAACTCCCCATCAGGTAGCTTGGAAAAAGTGTGCAAGGATATATGAACAAAATACCCCACCCCACCACATTCTATTATAACATAGGTTGGGTTTTTCTCTGCTAATCTTCCTTTTAAATGATGGATCATTATTTTACAACTTCAAATTAAAAGTAAAAGACAAAATACTTAGTCAGAAACCTATTACTAAAAATTTAACCCTTACCGCTGATTACCTGCTATTTCCTTCTGATTTCTTTGTGCTTTTTAGTACTTCCTACTGTTTACTCGACTTCTCTTTTTTACGCTTTTCCCTTTCTTGGGCATCGATAACGGCTACTGCAGCCATGTTGACAATCTCATCAACGCTAGCCCCTAATTGCATAATATGTACCGACTTTCTTAGACCAACCATAATTGGACCAATAGAGTCTGACTTATTAAGCTCTTTTAAAAGTTTGTATGTGATATTGGCAGATTCCAAATTAGGAAACACTAAAGTATTGACCTTCCTGCCTGCAAGCTTAGAGAAAGGAAATTTACTTTCAAGTAATTCTCTGTTTAGGGCAAAGTCTGTTTGTATTTCACCATCTACAACTAAATCCGGATTTTTTTCGTGTAAAATTTTTACGGCCTCTCGCACTTTTTTAGCATTAGGATGCGATGAGGAACCAAAATTAGCATAACTTAAGAGTGCCATTACAGGTTCAAAACCGAAAGTACTGGCAACATTTGCCGTCATTTGTGCTATTTCTGCAATTTCTTCTGCATTGGGATCTATGTTTATGGACGTATCTGCTAAGAACAATGGACCTCTGTCCGTAATCATGATGTTTACCGTAGATACCTTTTTAACATTAGCAGCTCTTCCTATAACTTCTAAAATAGGTTTCACTACCGTGGGGTAGGCCCTAGAATATCCTGAAACCATACCGTCTGCATCCCCTTCCAATACCATCATAGCGCCAAAATAATTACGCTCTTTCATTTTTATTTTCGCACTGTACAAGGTTGTACCACTGCGCCTTCTACTTTTCCAATACTTAGTGGCGTACTGATTTAGGCGCTCATCGAATTCTTTATCCAATGGATCTACAATAGGAATGTCAGCATCGAATTCAAGTTCTTTTTTGAGCTCCAAAATAACATCCTTTCTTCCTAAAAGAATAGGTTCTGCAATACCCTCTTCATACACAATTTGAGCAGCTTTTAAGACATCTAAATGATCCGCCTCGGCAAAGACAATACGTTTAATATTAGATTTGGCACGGCTGTGCAACAATCGCACTACCTTATTATCGTTTCCGGAACGTTGCAATAGCTCTTCCTCATATTTATCCCAATCTTCAATAGGAGCTTTTGCGACACCACTTTCCATAGCCGCTTTTGCAACTGCTGGTGGTATTTTGGCGATAAGTCGTTGATCAAAAGGTTTGGGAATTATGTATTCCCTTCCAAAAGTCAATCGTGTTTCACCATAAGCAATATTCACTTGCTCAGGAACGGGCTCCTTGGTCAATTCTGCCAAAGCTTTTACGGCGGCCATCTTCATTGCTTCGTTTATAGCTGTAGCACGCACATCTAAAGCACCTCTAAAAATAAAAGGAAAACCCAGCACATTATTAACCTGATTAGGATGATCTGATCTACCCGTGGCCATGATGATATCCTTTCGAGTAGCAATAGCCAAATCATAGTTAATTTCCGGATCGGGATTTGCCATAGCAAAAACGATGGGGTCATCTTCCATGGACAATAACATTTGAGGGGTTACGATATCCGCAATGGATAGTCCCACAAAAACATCGGCACCTACCATAGCTTCATCTAAAGTATCTATTTTTCTATCCGAAGCAAATTCTAATTTTTCTTTGGATAAGCTTTCTCGATCACTACGGATAACACCTTTACTATCTAGCATTACTATATTTTCCGGACTGGCACCAAACGCCTTATACAATCGTGTACAAGAAACTGCAGCAGCTCCTGCACCACTGATTACAATTTTTGCGTCCTGCATCTTTTTCCCGGTAAGCTCCAAGGCATTCAACAGGGCTGCTGCTGAAATAATTGCGGTACCATGTTGATCATCATGCATTACAGGAATATCTAATTCTTCCTTTAAGCGTCTTTCTATTTCGAAGGCCTCAGGCGCCTTTATATCCTCCAAGTTGATTCCCCCAAAGGTTGGAGCAATCATTTTAACCGTCTCTACAAATTTGTCTACATCTTCGGTGTCTACTTCAATATCAATACCATCTATATCTGCAAAAATTTTAAAAAGTAACGCTTTCCCCTCCATAACAGGCTTAGAAGCCTCTGGTCCAATATTACCTAATCCTAAAACTGCAGTTCCATTAGAAATTATGGCCACAACATTCCCTTTTGAAGTGTATTTATAAACATTTTCCTTGTCTTTGGCTATTTCTAGACAAGGTTCTGCAACACCTGGAGAATAAGCTAAAGCAAGATCTCTTTGTGTACTATAAGGCTTGGTAGGTACTATTTTAATTTTACCAGGCTGGGGTTTAGCATGATAAATAAGTGCTTCTCTTCTTAGTTTTTGCTTGCTCATGTAGTGTGCTTTAAAAAAACAAATTTAGGTGTATTCTTTGGAAAAGCGTAAACTCTTCGCGCTTTAAACTAAAAAACAAAAGAATACTCTCAATAATTAAAATTGATTTTTAAACCTTTTTCGGATCACTCAATCGCATGGCCAAAATAGCTGCTATACTAAAAAATACTCCTGTGAGAAGCATAGCATTAATAGCACTCCCTCCTAATAAATATTTATAAATAGGCCCAAAGGTTAGGGTCTCTATTCCCATAGGAATCACAATCATCATATTCAAAAACCCATATAAACATCTCGTCTATCTTGGGGAACTACCTTGGAAACAATGGTGTAAGGAATTCCCATCATTGCCGCCCAACCAACACCAAAAAGAACTATTGGCACTAAAACGAGAAGGGAATCATTGATATAAAGAATCGCGAACAAAGCTAGACCAGTCCCACTAAACGCACTGCGTATATTTTCTTTCCCCATACTTTAATGTAAGTGGTAGCAAGGCAAGTGCCACCAATATAGTTACTATATTGTAAGTCCGGCTCATTTGTGCAGATTGTGACGCCGCTTCAGAAACCCTATAATCCATGGTAAACATAAACAATGGTGTGATATACTGCCAATATATAAATCGTGCATACCACTGAAAAAGATATACGGCTCCTATTTTCCACATAAATGTGGACATTTCCTTTATAGCTTCGAAATTTCAAGAAACGGCATCACAATCCTCGTTGCTACTGGTTGCGCTTTATCATGGTTGATTTCTGCTAACTCTTTTTCAGATGGCGCAATTTCTGGTGTTTTAAGTACGGGCCATAAAATGGTAGCCACGGAGAGTGCACCTCCTATATAAAATGAATAATATAACCCTTGTGGAATACTACCCGCAACTTCTATGGATTCTTCTCCCAATAGATATTGAAAAAGTACTATTGATCCATTTGCCTACAAAATTCCGGAGCCAACGAATACACTTTGCATTTGAAACCCAAGGCTAAGCTGTTTCTCCGATAATTTATCTCCTACAAAGGCTCTATAAGGCTCCATTGCCATATTATTCCCCACATCTAAATCCATAAAAGCCCAACAGCAAACCATAGCACAGGACTTGCAGGAAAGGCAAATAAACACAAACCACCTATAATGACCCCAATTAAAAAGTAAAGTTTGCGACGGCCCCACCGGGGAGATCAAGTTTTATCAGACATAGCACCAATTATGGGCTGTACTATTAATCCTGTTATTGGTCCTGCGATATTCAAAATTGGAAGCATCTCTTCCGTGGCACCCAAATAGATAAATAATTAGAATTGATGGCCGTCTGTTGTAATCCAAAACTATATTTAATCCCTAAAAACCCAACATTCATATTAAAAATTTGCCAAAAACTTAAACTTGGCTTCGTTAATTTCATCGGTCTCACTTTTGGTTGTATTGGCTCTTTATATAAATATGACACTAAATTGATAAAATAAATTTATATTTCTCAATGTAACATAGCATCCAAGATAGTATGTTTAGTACACGATTAACAAAGTGGCATATAAAAAGAAAGCTATATACGCCATGAAAACGATAGAGTTGATAAGACCTTACTTCAAGAATTTAATATTTCGCTGTAATCCTGAAAATTTAGTCCGCTTTACCGCCGACTTTTGAAATACTTTTTTAAACACATCTTCAGTAATTTCCTCCCAATCCTTTTTAGACATAGAGAGCAACTCCGGATGCGGGTTGAACAAGGGTTCGTTATGTGGCTTTGAAAATTTATTCCAAGGACAAACATCTTGGCACACATCACATCCAAAGGCCCAATCGTCAAACTGGCCATGAAACTCGTTCGGAATCTCATTCTTTAACTCTATGGTTACATAAGAAATACACTTACTGCCATCTACAACATAAGGCTCGACAATGGCTTCGGTTGGGCAGGCATCGATACAAGCCGTACAGGTACCGCAATGGTCCGTTACCGGTGTATCGTATTCCAAGTCCAAATCAATAATAAGCTCGGCTATAAAATAAAAAGAACCCACGCGCTGCGTAAGAAGATTGCTGTGTTTCCCTATCCAACCCAAGCCACTTTTAGCAGCCCAAGCTTTATCCAAAACAGGTGCAGAATCTACAAAAGCCCTACCATGTACCTCCCCTATTTCTTCTGAAATAAAGTGCTGTAACTCGCGGAGTTTGGATTTGATAACGTGATGGTAATCATGCCCGTAGGCATATTTTGAAATCTTATAGGTATTTGGTATTTGCTTTTCTTCTGGGTAGTAATTCAGCAACAAGGATATAACCGATTTTGAACCTTCTACCAAAAGCCTCGGATCCAATCGCTTATCAAAATGATTTTCCATATAAGCCATCTCCCCGTGCATATTCTTCTTCAACCATTTCTCTAAACGAGGTGCATCCTCTTCAAGAAAGTCTGCCTTAGAAATACCACAAGATAGAAACCCTAGACGTTTGGCCTCGGCCTTTATCATTTCGGATGTCTTTAATCGATTCATCGAAGCTTAAAATGAAGGTTAACTGCTACGGGTTTTAAGGAAATAAGTGGGTCTATTGGAATTTCGTCCACATCGGACTCTAGCCTGTACTTACGAAGTATCTCCGCAACGGTAAGAATCATTTCCTGCATGGCAAAATTATTTCCCACGCACATTCGTGGGCCACCACCAAAAGGAAAATAATAGTCAGAAAAATCTTTTTTGTTACTAACATCAAATCGCTCTGGGACATAGTTTTGAGGCGCATCCCAGAATCGTTCATCCCTATGCAGCTCGTAAATAGCCAACAGCACCATGGTATTTTTGGGGATTTGGAATCCGTCAATCTCATCTTCGGCTATGGACTCCCTATCTATGTAGTACGCTGGTGGATACAAACGCATTCCCTCTTCAATGCATTGTTTTACATAACCAAGGTTTCTAAAATCTTCCATTTCAAGGTTCTTTTCCCAATCTATTTTCGAAATCTCTTGAAAGGCTTTTTCTTGTACCTCTGGATGTTTGGCTAAAAGGTGCAAAGTAAAACCTAGCGCATTGGCGGAGGTTTCATGGCCGGCGGCGAATAAAATCAGTACCTCATCTATAAGCTGCTCTTGAGACATAGACCCACCGTCCTCGTAACGTGCTTTTAAAAGCATATCCAATAAATCGTCCTTGTCCGAATTCTCCAAAATCCTTTCTGCAATTATATGACTCAATATCAACCTTGCCTTCTTGGATATTTTTAAATGGTGACCAATTTTCCCTGAGAGCTTGTACCACCAGTTTAAATAGGGTTGTCGCATTTCTTTGATAAGCATCCGTTGATTGGCTTCGGTAATATCCTTTAAGTCTGACATTTGTTTTTGAATGTCATCCCGACTGAACAACGAAGTTGCCACGACTTGAAAAGCCAAATCTCCCATTAAAGGATACACATCTTGCAGCTGGTTTGGACGAATTTTAGTCAGTTCCCCCTTTATAGCAGTATGCATAATACTAATCAACCCCTGAAGTTTTTTCTTATGAAACGCGGGCTGCACCATACGGCGATGGGTGCGCCAATGCTCCCCATTGGACGTCAATAAACCATGACCTATATATTTAGCCAAATCGACCGTCTGTAAGGAAGACTTTTGATATTTTTTTTGCTCCGTTTGAAGTACTTGTTTTATAAACCGGGCATTCCTTGTAAAGACGATATGTTTTCTAAAACCGACTTCCACCTCAAAAATATCACCTAATCTACTGAAATTATCATGGTGAAAAGGAAGTGGATTGCTCAGTATCTGTTTTCTATTCTTAAATACATGGGAGCGCGAAACTCGGGGTAGTTTTTTCATTAAAATAGACCGCCTTGAATATTATTTTTTATTCTGCCCAAATGTTTATAGGCTAACTCTGTTACTTCCCGTCCACGGGGTGTTCTCATAATAAATCCCTGTTGTATCAAAAAGGGCTCATATACTTCCTCTATAGTTTCCGCACTTTCAGAAACAGCAGTAGCTATAGTTGTAATCCCTACAGGACCTCCTTTAAACTTATCTATAAGGGTAGTTAAAATCTTATTATCCATTTCATCAAGTCCGTGGGCATCTACGTTCAACGCCTTCAAACTAAATTTAGATATTTCCATATCTATACTTCCATTGCCTTTTATTTGGGCAAAATCACGAACTCTACGTAATAAGGCATTACATATTCTTGGTGTTCCCCTGCTTCGACCTGCAATCTCCATGGCAGCATCTTGGGTAATCGGAACCTTAAGTATTTCTGCACTTCGCTCTACAATCGTAGATAACAATTCTGTAGAATAGTATTGCAACCGACTTTGAATACCAAAACGAGCCCGCATAGGAGCCGTTAGCAACCCAGAACGCGTAGTAGCACCGATAAGCGTAAACGGACTCAAATTTATTTGCACCGACCTTGCATTAGGACCGCTTTCAATCATAATATCAATTCTGTAATCTTCCATCGCTGAATACAAATATTCCTCTACAATAGGACTTAGTCTATGTATTTCGTCAATGAATAATACATCACGCTCATCCAAATTGGTTAGTAGCCCAGCCAAATCCCCAGGCTTATCCAAAACAGGACCAGAAGTAATTTTAATACCTACGCCTAATTCGTTTGCTAAAATATTTGCTAATGTAGTCTTACCAAGTCCAGGAGGGCCGTGAAAAAGTGTGTGATCCAAAGCTTCTCCCCGCTGATTTGCAGCCTCAACAAAAACTTTTAAATTTTCTAAAACCTGTTCCTGGCCTGTAAAATCATCAAAATTTACAGGCCTCAGCGCCTTTTCAATGTC
>JBLHNI010000096.1:0-10516 GCA_047650615.1 Maribacter sp. | reverse complement strand
TATCGAGGAAAAAGTAGTGTTCGAAAATGTTGTTGGTCAGGATAGTCTTACGCGCTTTGACAAGCCTAAGGGCAGTAAAAACAGCCGTAACAGAAACAAAGGTAAGCGCACTACCAATGCCAAGAATAGCAATGCTAATCCTAGCAATAGTAACAACGGCAATAGCAACAATAATAGTAGAAGAAATAACAACAATAGAAAAGGAAAGCCAAATAATGCGTAAGCTCAGTTGTCTCGTTATGCTTGGTATTATGGTAATTTCCTGTAATACCAATATAGTCCGTTCCGAGTACAAAAGCGTGAATGGCGCAGTTTGGGACAAGGATGATGTTAAGGAATTTACTTTTTCTGAGATGGATTCACTCCTAGAATACCAGATGTTCATTAATGTAAGGAACGACCAAAATTTTCGGTACAGCAATCTTTTTTTAATAGCCTCGCTTAATACTCCTGAAGGGGAAGTAGTGCAAGACACCCTAGAATATGCAATGGCCTTGCCAGATGGTACTTGGTTGGGGAAAGGCAGTGGTAGTCTTAAAGAGAATAAATTATGGTACAAGGAAAACATCGTTTTTCCTACTTCTGGCGTATATACCTTAAAGCTATCACATGCAATGCGTAAAACTGGCAACGTATCCGGTGTTGTTGGATTGGAAGGCATTACCGATGTGGGCATAGAAATAACAAAAACTAACCCCTAGTTTAATGGCGAAAACGGTTAAAAAGAAGGAACCTCGAGGGTTTTTTAAATACATCAAATGGTTTTGGATACTTTTTATTTCTGGTATTGCGCTCTTTGCATTACTTTTTTTATCCGCTTCCTGGGGCTTGTTCGGCGATTTACCACCCTACGAATATCTAGAGAATCCACAGACCAATTTGGCATCGCAAATAGTTTCTTCGGACGGAAAGCTTTTGGGGAAATTCTATTTGGACGATAACAGAACCGATATAACCTACGAAGACCTACCAGAAAACTTAGTTAATACGCTAATAGCAAGTGAGGATATTCGTTTTAGGGACCATTCAGGGATAGATGCTCGGGGAACTCTTAGAGCAGCATTCTATTTAGGAAAGCGAGGAGGGGCAAGTACGATTACCCAGCAGTTGGCACGCCAACTCTTTGTGGGTGTAAGATCTAGCAATAAGTTTGAGACCATTCAGCAGAAATTAAAGGAATGGGTTTTAGCCACACGCTTGGAACGCAGCTACACCAAGGAAGAAATCATAAGTATGTATTTGAATATCTATGATTTTGGTAACAACGCAGACGGTATTCGTTCTGCATCCCGAATTTATTTTGGCAAAGAACCAAAAGACCTAAAAGTTGAGGAATCTGCTATGCTGGTGGGGATGCTTCAAAATTCATCACTTTTTAATCCCTTACGACGGGAGGAGATTACGCTGAACAAACGTAATATAGTATTGGGCCAGCTGGCTCAATACGACTATATTACCGAGATAGAAAAAGATTCGTTACAAGCCCTAAGAATGGATATCAATTTTAATCCTGAGAGCCACCGCGAAGGCTTAGCTACTTATTTTAGGATGTATTTGCAACGTTTTATGAAAGGTTGGATAGAGAAAAATCCTAAACCGGCAATGGAAGGGGAAGGCGATCGTTATAATTTGTACCTAGATGGATTAAAAATATACACTACGATTGATTCTAGAATGCAGCAGAATGCTGAAGAGTCTGTTTCCCAGCACATGGAACGACTGCAAGCTGAATTTTTTAGTCAGAATACACCAGATAAAAATCCCACAGCACCATTTTTAGACCTTACCACAGAGGAAACGGACCGAATTATGGAAAGAGCCGTCAAGACTTCAGAAAGATGGCGAAAGATGAAAGGTGCAGGAAGATCTGAAAAGGAAATTCGGGAGTCGTTTACCAAAAAGACAGAAATGACCGTTTTTGACTGGAAGAGCGAAACTCAAGAAAAGGATACCATACTTACTCCTATGGATTCTATTAGGTACTACAAAACATTTCTAAGAGCATCTATGATGTCTATGGAACCGCAATCTGGCCATGTAAAAGCATGGGTGGGGGGTATAGATTACAAACATTTTCAATATGATCATGTGATACAAGGATCACGACAAGCGGGATCTACCTTTAAACCATTTGTTTATGCCGCAGCGATAGATCAATTGCGATTATCACCCTGCGAAACTTTGCCTGATATACTGTATTGTATTGAGCCAGGAAAGCATGGTAATATGGAAGCTTGGTGCCCACGTAATTCAGATTTTAAATTTTCTGGAAAGGACATGACACTAAAGTATGCGCTAGCCAATTCTGTGAATTCTGTTACGGCACGGCTAATAGATATGGTGGGACCGAAGTCGGTCGTATCTATTGTAAAGAACTTAGGCTTTACCGGCGACATCTTAGCGGTTCCTGCCATTGCCTTGGGGACAGAGGGAGTAAATGTATATGAAATGGTCGGTGCCTATGGTGCCTTTGCCAATCAGGGCGTTTATGTAAAACCGGTAATGGTTACCCGTATAGAGGATAAGAATGGTGCAGTGCTTTATGAATATGTGCCAGAGACTAAAGATGTACTTAGTAAGGAAGTTTCCTATGCCATGGTAGACTTAATGAAGGGGGTTACCGAAGGAGGATCAGGAACAAGATTGCGCCACACGTCTGCTAAAGACAATTCAGTTTATAAAAAAGTAATTACTGGATATCCATATGAACTCACCAACCCTATTGCGGGTAAAACAGGAACTACCCAAAACAATAGTGATGGGTGGTTTATGGGCATGGTGCCTAATTTGGTTACCGGTGTTTGGGTAGGCGGTGAAGAACGCGCTATACATTTTAAGACAACTGCATACGGTCAAGGTGCTTCTATGGCTTTGCCTATATGGGGCTTGTATATGAAAAAGAACTACGCTAATGAGGAGCTAGCTATCTCCATTGAAGATTTTGAGAAACCTGAGGATATGTCTATTCATACAGATTGCACCAAGTTTAATGAAGATCAGCGTAAAGATGAAGATATAGAGGATGATTTGAATGATCTTGATTTCTAAGCCCGAGAGAACAAAAACTATTTAGTAGATACAAGTAATTTAAGGACCTCGCAAAATGCGGGGTCTTTTTTTGGGAATACATCAATATTAGCGGTACATTGTACGCACTATAAGGTACGGAGTTATGATACAAAAAACGGTTGCTAATGTGCATGAGGCACTAGAAGGAATAGAAGATGGTATGACCTTAATGTTGGGAGGATTCGGCCTGTGCGGCATACCTGAAAATGCCATTGCCCATCTGGTTGCTTTAGGCGTAACCGATCTTACCTGTATTTCTAATAATGCAGGTGTAGATGATTTTGGCTTGGGACTATTGTTACAGAAACATCAGATAAAAAAAATGATATCCTCTTATGTAGGCGAAAATGATGAGTTTGAACGTCAGATGTTAAGTGGAGAACTAGAAGTAGAGCTTACCCCACAAGGTACGCTTGCCGAAAAGTGTAGGGCAGCCCAAGGTGGTTTCCCTGCGTTTTTTACACCAGCAGGATACGGAACGGAAGTAGCGGAAGGAAAGGAAACTCGTGAGTTTGATGGTAAAATGTATGTATTGGAAGAGGCATACAAAGCAGACTTTGCTTTTGTAAAGGCTTGGAAAGGAGATGAGGCAGGTAATCTCATTTTTAAGGGAACCGCGCGGAACTTTAACCCGTGTATGTGTGGGGCTGCTAAAGTAACTGTAGTAGAGGTAGAGGAGCTGGTGCCCGCAGGTAGCCTAGACCCCAATCAAGTACATATACCCGGAATATTCGTGCAGCGCATATTCCAAGGAGAAACCTTTGAAAAGAGAATAGAGCAACGAACCGTAAGACAAAGAAATTAAGCCATGCTGGATAAAAATGGAATTGCAAAACGTATTGCACAAGAAGTACAGAACGGATATTATGTTAACTTAGGGATAGGAATACCTACATTGGTTGCCAATTTTGTACGGGACGATATAAGTGTAGAGTTCCAAAGTGAAAACGGTGTTTTGGGTATGGGGCCTTTTCCATTTGACGGCGAGGAGGATGCCGATATCATCAATGCGGGCAAGCAAACAATTACAACTTTACCAGGAGCCTCTTTTTTTGATTCTGCCCTTAGTTTTGGTATGATAAGAGGAAAGCATGTAGACCTTACGATTCTTGGAGCTATGGAAGTTGCCCAAAACGGAGATATTGCCAATTGGAAAATTCCAGGCAAAATGGTTAAGGGAATGGGAGGAGCTATGGATTTGGTCGCTTCGGCAGAACAAATCATCGTAGCCATGATGCACACGAACAGAGCAGGAGAATCTAAATTATTAAATAAATGTTCCTTGCCATTAACGGGTGTGGGTTGCGTGAAGAAAATTGTGACTAACCTTGCTGTCTTGGAAGTTACTCCGGATGGATTCTTATTGTTAGAGAGGGCTCCTGGTGTTACCGTGGAGGAGATTAGAGAGGCTACGGAGGGCAAGCTTATTATAAACGGGACAGTGCCCGAGATGAAAATGGAGTAGTTCATACTTGTATTTTACCGACGAAAAGGGGCACTTGATTTTTTTACATCATTTTAGAAGAGGTTCGGAACAATAATATGGTTTTCAAAAGCGTTAGCTGGAATATTCATAGTGTTTAAACTATAATGCGACCCAAGTAATACCATAAAATTAACCTAAAAAGAACTCCATGGCGCCACAAGAAAAAGTACAAGTATATCACAATGATTTCTTCAGCGGTATTATCCGATTGACCAAAAAGCTATTTATGCTATAGCATTCTTTTATAAGAATGATATTAAAAGAGCCCCTTCCTCAAGGGGCTCTTTTTTTTGTGCCTATTAGTTCACCCAAATTTGCTTTATATCTAGTATGCAAGGGAAACAAATTACTTAGAAATATTTTATCTTTAGTGGGTGGATTTAGGTTTTAGACAGTGTAAGGGTACTGATATTGATCAGCTCTTGGCGATTTCCAAAAGTACTTTTATAAATGCTTTTGAGAAGGATAACGAACCTGATGATTTTAAAGCATATATCAGTAGTGCGTTTAACGAGAAGGTGCTACTTACACAGCTAAAAAACCCCGATAGTTTTTTCTATTTTGTGTACTTGGACAGACAGGTTATAGGGTACGTGAAACTTAATCAGAAGCAGGCGCAAACAGAGCTTAGAGCAGCTGATGCTATGGAGTTAGAGCGTATTTACGTATTGGAATCTTTTCAAGGTCGCGGATATGGTTTACGGATACTTCGAAAAGTGCAAGAAATAGCCTTGAGTTCACAGAAGCGTTTTGTATGGCTTGGGGTCTGGAAGAAGAATGAAAAAGCCATACGATTTTATCAACGTCATGGTTTCACTAAATTTGGAACACATCCCTATTACATTGGAACTGATGAACAGACCGATTGGTTAATGAGGTGTGATTTAACTAACTTACCAAACTAATAAAGGACTATACATGAGATATTTGACCACGGTTTTTTTTCTGCTTTCGTTTATTCTAGTTGGACAGTCACAGGAGTATTATTTTCCAGAGCGTAATGCTGTTTGGGAACAGAAATCGGCGAAGGCTTTTAGTATTGATAATTCAAGATTAGAGGAGGCTGTTTTATTTGCCAAGTCCAACGAATATTTGGGTTCTCGAGATTTAAGGATTGCTATTCTTAAAGGATTTGAAAACGAGCCTTTTCACAATATTTTAGGACCAACCAAAAAGCGAGGAGGACCAGCGGGTATGATACTTAAAAATGGGCACATTGTAGCCGTTTGGGGAGATACCAAGCGTGTAGACATGACCTTTAGCGTAACCAAAAGCTTTTTAAGCACCATGGCCGGTTTGGCTTTTGATAACGGCCTCATTGCAAATACAAATGATAAAGTAAGGCAGTACATCTGGGATGGAACTTTTGATGGAAACCATAATTCAAAAGTTAATTGGGAGCATTTACTACAGCAAAATTCTGCTTGGACAGGAGCCATTTGGGGTGGTAAGGATTGGGCTGACAGGCCACCAAAAGAAGGGGATATCGATGACTGGAAATTTGAAGAACCCAAAGAGCCTGGAACTTTTATGGAATACAACGACGTGCGTGTAAACGTCCTGGCCTATGCACTTACCCATGTATGGCGTAAGCCTATGCCCTTGGTGCTTAAGGAAAACATTATGGATAAAATTGGGGCATCAACAACGTGGCGTTGGTATGGATATGACCACGCCTGGACTGAGGTAGATGGAATTAAAATGAAATCAGTAACTGGAGGAGGACATTCAGGTGCTGGACTTTTTATCAATACAGAGGATATGGCTCGTTTTGGCCTTTTATTCTTGAATAACGGGACATGGAAACAAGAGCGTTTGATTAGTGAAGATTGGATTAAGAAGGCGGTAGCACCATCGGAAACTAATGTAAATTATGGCTACATGTGGTGGTTAAATAAAAAGGGAGAAAGACATTGGGAAGGTCTGTCGGAAGCTATTTTTTATGCTGCCGGGTTTGGAGGGAACTTTATCGTAATAGATAAAGAGAATGACATGGTTGTAGTGACACGATGGTTAGAACCCAGTAAGATTGGCGAGTTTATGAATAAAGTGAATGCGGCATTACCTTAAAGGTGGTTTAGAATTTCTAGTGCTTTTTCTAAAGTTTCATGTTTTTTAGCAAAACAAAATCGGAGCATTTTGTCATTTCGATGGGAAACGTTAAAAGACGAAATGGGAATACTTGCTACTTTATAATCTGTAATTAATTTTTTGGCTAAATCTTCATCATGTTCAGCTGTAATAGTAGTGTAATCCAAAAGTTGAAAATAAGTTCCTTCGGAGGGTTTAAAAGTAAAGTTGGATGCTTCTAGCCCCCCTAAAAAGAAATCCCTTTTTTGTTGATAGAAGTTGTTAAGATGCAGATAGTTATTTTCACTCTGGAGGTGTTCTGCCAGAGCCCTTTGGACAGGATGGTCTACACAAAACACGGCAAACTGATGTACTTTTCTAAATTCCTTCATAAGATGCTCTGGAGCTACGCAATAGCCGATTTTCCATCCGGTAACATGAAAGGTTTTTCCAAAAGAAGCACATATAAAGCTTCTGTTTGCCAAGTCCGGATAACGGCAGGCACTTTCATGGCTTTTATTGTCGAAAATAATATGTTCATACACCTCATCGCTTAGTAGAAGAATGTTAGTAGGCCTTAGAATTGATTCTAGTTGGAGCATATCCTCTTTGGAAAGTATACGCCCCGTGGGATTATGTGGGGTATTTATAATAACCATTTTTGTTTTAGGGGTAATTAATTTTTGAAAAGCCTCCCAATCAATACTGTAGTCAGGAGCGGCTAACTGTAAATAAACGGGAACACCTCCGTTTAATATAATAGCTGGCTCGTAACAGTCATATGCAGGCTTTATAACAACAACCTCATCACCTGTATGGATAAATGCTGTTAGGGCCGTAAAAATGGCTTGTGTTGCGCCTACCGTTATAGTGATTTCCGTTTCGGGATGATACTCATAATGATGAGCTTTTAGAATCTTTCCGGAAATAGCTTCTCGAAGTCCGTAATGGCCTTGCATGGGTGCATATTGATTATGCCCGTTTTGCATGGCTTTAGAAACAAGTTCTATGAGGTTTGGGTCTGATGGAAAATTGGGGAACCCCTGTGATAGATCTATGGCTCTGTGTTTACGTGCTAAATTCCCTACCGTTGTAAAAATGGTCGTTTGTACATCTGGTAGTTTAGAGGTGTACTTCATGTTTAAAATGATTTTGTTCTAAAGATAGTTTAGATATCTTAATGTTTTAAATGGGTAATGACTTCGGTTTTAAAGCGAGTATCTATGACACGTTCTTCCGAATATTTCTTGAACATGTCTTAAAAATAGAAAATCCCATACGTTTAAGTATGGGATTTTCTATTTATTTTAAGCTGTATCGGTTTAACCTTTAAGGCTGGCACCAAGATATTCACGGTTCATCCGTGCTATATTTTCTAAAGATATTCCTTTAGGACACTCAACTTCACATGCTCCTGTATTGGTACAGTTACCAAATCCTTCTTCATCCATTTGCTTTACCATGTTTAAAACACGTTCTGTAGCTTCTACTTCTCCTTGTGGTAGCAGTGCATATTGTGAAACCTTTGCAGAAACAAATAACATAGCAGATGAGTTTTTACAACTTGCAACACATGCACCACAACCAATACAGGTAGCAGCATCAAAAGCCATATCTGCATTATGTTTATTTATTGGTATGGAGTTAGCATCTTGGGTGTTACCAGAGGTGTTTACTGAAATAAAGCCACCAGCTTGTTGAATTCTATCAAAAGCACTTCTGTCAACGATTAAATCTTTAATTACAGGGAATGCTGTTGCACGCCAAGGTTCGATATAAATAGTGTCGCCATCTTTGAAACTACGCATGTGCAATTGGCAAACAGTTACCATGGAATCTGGTCCGTGTGCTTGCCCATTAACAAACATAGAACAAGAACCGCAGATACCTTCTCGACAATCGTGATCGAATGCAACAGGTTCCTCTCCTTTTTCTATGAGGTCTTGATTCAAAACATCTAGCATTTCTAAAAAGGACATATCTGGAGACACATCACCAATAGCATAATCAATTATCTTTCCTTTGTCACTAGCGCCTTTTTGACGCCATATTTTTAACGTTAAATCCATAGCTCTTTTTTATTTGTAACTTCTCTCTTTAACTTCTATATTTTCATATGCTAAGTCTTCTTTATGTAACACAGCATCTTTCGGTTCTCCTTTATATTCCCAAGCAGAAACAAACTGGAATTCTTTACGACGCATCGCTTCACCTTCTGGTGTTTGATATTCATCTCTGAAGTGACCTCCAGCAGATTCTTCCCTTACTAGTGCGTCTTTAGCAAATAATTCACCCAATTCCAAGAAATCTGCTACACGTCCTGCTTTGGCTAATTCCTCATTATATTCATCGGCTTTGCCAGGAATTTTAACATCCTTCCAGAACTCTTCTCTTAATTCGGCTATTTCAACAATCGCTTCTTTAAGATCTTTTTCATTTCGAGCCATACCACATTTATTCCACATGATTTTCCCTAATTTCTTATGGAAGTAATCTACAGAATGTGTGCCATTATTATTCACCAGTTTATCTATAATTTCGGTGGCACTTTTCTCCGCTTCTTCAAACTCTATCGTTTCAGTAGAAATTGGACCTGTTCGTATATCATCAGCTAAATAATCACCAATGGTATATGGTAATACAAAATAACCATCAGCTAGACCTTGCATTAACGCTGATGCCCCTAAACGGTTAGCGCCATGATCTGAAAAGTTAGCCTCTCCTATTGCGTACATTCCTGGAACGGTCGTCATTAAATTATAATCTACCCAAATACCACCCATGGTATAATGAACAGCAGGATAAATCATCATTGGAGTTTCGTATGGATTTTGATTTACAATTTTCTCGTACATCTGGAATAAATTTCCATACTTATTCTTAACTATTTCCTGCCCTAGTTTTCTAACTAAAGCATCATCGTCTTCATTTAATCCTTTAACGTGCGCTTGCTCTTTTCCGTAACGCATAAATGCTGATGCAAAATCTAAATAAACCGCTTCACCCGTTTTATTTACTCCATATCCTTCATCACAACGCTCTTTTGCTGCCCTAGATGCAACATCGCGTGGTACGAGATTGCCAAAAGCAGGATAACGTCTTTCTAAGTAATAATCGCGATCCTCTTCAGCTAATTGTGTTGGTTTTAAACTTCCATCACGAATAGCTTCAACATCTTTTTTATGTTTTGGGACCCAAATACGACCGTCATTTCTTAAAGATTCTGACATCAACGTTAACTTCGATTGGTGATCTCCAGAAACTGGAATACAGGTTGGGTGAATCTGCGTGTAACACGGATTTGCAAAATAGGCACCACGTTTATGGGCTTTCCAAGCAGCAGTTACATTACTACCCATTGCATAAGTGGATAAGTAAAAAGCGTTTCCATAACCCCCTGAACCTAATACAACAGCATGAGCGGAGTGTCTTTCAATTTCACCAGTCACCAAATTACGGGCAATAATACCACGTGCTTTTCCATCAACAATAACAACATCTAACATTTCGTGACGGCTGTACATTTTTATTTTACCACGACCTATTTGACGGTTCATTGCAGAGTATGCGCCTAACAATAGCTGTTGACCCGTTTGTCCTTTCGCATAAAAAGTTCTTGAAACTAATACACCGCCAAAAGAGCGATTGTCTAGTAAGCCACCATAATCACGGGCGAAGGGGACACCTTGTGCAACGCACTGATCGATAATGTTGGTAGAAACTTCAGCCAATCGGTATACGTTCGACTCACGGGATCGGTAATCACCACCTTTTACCGTGTCATAGAATAACCTATATGTTGAATCACCGTCGCCTTGATAATTTTTTGCTGCATTTATTCCACCCTGTGCGGCAATAGAGTGGGCACGACGTGGAGAATCTTGAAAACAA
>JBLHNI010000095.1:0-10547 GCA_047650615.1 Maribacter sp. | reverse complement strand
TGGGGAGTATTATACTGTATACTTACAACATCTGACTATTAATTAATAACCTACTTGCACCCCTTATCTAAAGCATGGCTAATAGCCATGCTTTTTTTTTGTTTTATGTCTGTTGCTCTTTCGTTAAAGCTTTCTTAAAAAAGGAAACGTGCTTTAAACTTTTACCAAAATCAAAAGTCCTAGGTGCAAATCATTAAAATATAAAGACATGAAAAAATTAGCACTTATCGCAGTATTGTTATCAGGCGTTTACCTAACAGCCTAAAGACATAAAGGCGAACGAAACGGCATGAAAGATCTAAATCCGAAACAAATCGCTACCCTACAAACAAAAAATATGACTTTGCCTTTAGATCTAGATCAAAACCAACAAAAAGAAGTTGAATCGATACTGTTGGCCAATGCAGAACTAAGGAAAACTAAACTGGGGCAACGAAAAGGAAAAAAGACGAAGACACCAGACCAATAAAGGAAGAACGATTTGCCATACAAAACGAGCGGCTTGATTCTATGATTGCCCACAAAGCAGAGATGAAAAAACTGTTAACGGAAGTACATTATAGTAAATGGGGAAAATGCAGCATAAAAGACAGGAAGGTAAAAAAGGTCGTGGACATAGAAAATCGAAACGCTAAACCTTTGAAGAACAAAACAGAATAAGTAGAGCCACGTTCATATGAACGTGGCTTTCTTTTTCGCATAGTGCAGCAGTTTAACACGCATTATTTGTTCTAAATACGAAGAGTAAAAGAAGGTAAAACCTCATCAACCTTTATCTCGTTCAATATGCCTCCAACCCTAATAGCTCATGCATATAGCAGCGGAAAATTTTAGTACTAACCCTTAATTGATTATTTTGAGATATGCAAAATACCATTTCGGATAGAATTGCCGATTTCCTTAAGAAATACCCCCCATTTTCCTATCTACCAATGGAGGAACTTCGAACATTTGCACCAGAAATAACCATAGTTTACAAGGAAAAAAATACTATTGTTTTTGAACGAAATTCTGCCCCACATCTATTTTTTTATGTGGTACATAAAGGAGCTATCGAGCTTATTCGCAAAGAGGATGGTATTGTTTTAGATATTTGTGATGAAGGTGATATTTTTGGGTTACGACCGCTAATGGCGAACGAGAATTACAGACTCGAAGCCAAGGCTCAAGAAGAAAGTATTCTCTATGCCATCCCCATAACACTTTTTAAACCTATTGTTAAAGAGTACGTTGAAATCGGGAGTTTTTTAGTGGAAAGTTTTGCATCTAACACCAGAAACCCATACTCCAATACACATAAAGGCCAACTATTAGGAGATACCGCGCAATTTAATCCCAACAACTCAGGTTCTAGATTATTAGACGTACAGCAGGTGGAATACAGCTCAAAGATAACAAGTTGTAAACCTGGTACAAGAATACAGACCCTTGCCAAAAAGATGTCTAAAAAGAGTATTGGCGCCATGCTTATAGAAAAGGAAGGCCTTCCCATCGGCATAATAACCGACAAGGATTTTCGAAATAAAGTGGTCACGGGCATCGTTCCTATAACGGCTAAAGCTAAAGCGATTATGTCCAGCCCCGTAATTACCTATCCCAGTAATTTGACGATTACCCAAGCACAAATGGCCATGATGAAAAGCGGCATCAGTCACTTGGTACTCACCGAGGATGGCACACCCAACACAAATGCCATCGGAATCCTTTCCAAACACGATGTCATGCTTTCCTTGGGTAATAACCCAGCAGTTTTAGTCAAAGCAACAAAACGCTGTAAGCAGGTAGATGAGCTAAAGCCCATTAGAAAAGGTGTCATGAACTTATTGAAAGGATATCTGGAACAAAATATCCCCATGAGCCTTACTTCGAAAATAATTTCCGAACTCAACGATGCGTGCACCAAACAAGTGATTCGACTCTCCTTAAAACAGATGGACACCCCTCCTCCTGTTGAATTCGCCTGGTTGGCCATGGGAAGCCAAGGAAGAAGTGAGCAGCTACTGCATACCGATCAAGACAATGCCTTGGTATTTGCTACGGTTGCAGAAAATAACTTAGAAGAAACTCGTGCGTACTTTTTACAGTTAGCAAAATTAATTACAAATGGCCTCCATGAAATAGGATATGCTTATTGCCCTGCGGACATGATGGCCTCCAATCCTAAATGGTGTTTGAGTGTTGATGAATTTAAAGAGACTACCACTAAATGGATTACCAATCCTGGGCCGGACGAGGTGCTTTTATCCTCCATTTTCTTTGATTACAACCTCGCTTACGGCACTAAAGAATTTACTGATGAATTGGCATCCCATATATTTAAAACCGTAGAAAGCTATCCTATTTTCTTGACCCATTTGGCCAGTGGAGCCTTACAGAATCCTTCGCCATCTGGCTTCTTTAGAAAATTTTTAGTCGAGCAAGACGGCGTTCATAAAGACTTTTTTGATTTGAAACGTCGGGCCTTAATGCCCTTGATAGACGCGGCTAGGGTACTGATTCTATCCCATCACGTAAAAGGTATAAACAACACATGGCAACGCTACGAAAAACTAGCCCTTTTGGAGCCTAACAATGCTGAATTATACCTTGCTTGCTCCTACTCAAGTAAAGCACTATTGAAATTCAGAACGCGCCAAGGTTTATTACACAACGATTCTGGTCGTTTTATTTCCTTAGAACAACTAAATAAGGAAGAACGTATGAAACTAAAACGAACCTTTTCATCTGTCAAGGATATTCAGGAAGTACTATCCGTACGTTTTATGACCGCTATTGTACGCTAATATGTTTAAAAAAACGACCTATCCCAACTTTTGGAACGAATACGCAGATTCGTTTGGAAACGGATTACCCCATTTGGTTCAAGACACCAAATTTGTTGTTTTGGATACAGAAACAACAGGGTTTAATATAAAAGAAGACCGAATTTTAAGTATCGGCGCCTTGGTCCTTCAACAGCAAACAATACAACCCAAAAAGGCTTTTGAGCTTTTTGTTGAACAAGAACACTACAACGCCGAAACCGTTAAGATTCATGGAATATTAAAGCGAGGTTCAATAAACAGAATTACCGAACTACAGGCCTTAAAAAGAATTCTTGAAACCCTAAAAAACAGTGTCTTGGTAGCGCACCATACGGGTTATGATGTTGCGATGATTAATAATGCACTCAAACGAAACGGCCTACCCAAGCTTAAAAACAAATCCCTGGATACGGCTAGCTTATACTTTAAAACGGTAGCCAAACTAAAAAAAGAGGAGTTAGAATCCCATATCACCTTAGACGATTTGGCTAAAATCTATACCATTTCTAAAAAAGATCGCCACACAGCCCTAGGCGATGCCTATATAACTGCAATAGCATTTCTACATATTTTAGAAAAACTAAAGCCCGCCACACTCAACGATTTGTTGAAGCGTGACGGGCTTTTTAATTTTTACTAAATCATTACAAAGCTTCCTCTATAATCTGCTGGACTATTTCTGGATTTAATAATGTAGAAGTATCCCCAAGATTACTGATATCCTTTGACGCTATTTTTCTTAAAATCCGCCGCATAATTTTTCCACTTCTTGTTTTAGGAAGTCCGGGAACAAATTGAATTTTATCCAACTTAGCAATAGGTCCAATATGATCTGTAATTACTTGGTTAATTTCTTTCTTTAAATTATCTCGGTCACGGGACTCGCCCGTTTCCTTTAAAATCACATAACCATATAGCGCATTCCCTTTGATATCATGAGGAAAACCTACAATAGCGGATTCCGCCACCGCGGGGTGCTCATTAATCGCATCCTCAATAGGTGCCGTACCCAAATTATGACCAGAAACAATGATGACATCATCGACGCGACCCGTAATACGATAGTACCCTACCTCATCTCTAAGTGCACCATCCCCAGTAAAATACATATCCTTAAAAGCAGAGAAATAGGTGTCCTTATAACGTTGGTGGTTTCCCCAAATAGTTCGAGCCATGGAGGGCCATGGGAATTTAATACACAACCTACCATCTACTTGATTACCTGTGATTTCTTTACCATTCTCGTCCATTAACGCAGGTTGTATTCCAGGTAAAGGCAATGTGGCATAGGTCGGTTTTGTTGGTGTTGAAAAGGGTATAGGAGAAATTAAGATTCCTCCTGTTTCTGTCTGCCACCAAGTATCTACAATGGGACATTTTTTATCTCCCACATGATCATTATACCAATGCCAGGCCTCTTCGTTTATGGGCTCCCCAACAGTACCCAATACTTTTAAGCTAGAAAGGTCATGATTCGTTACAAAATCAAGATTTTCCTTAGCCAAGGCCCTAATGGCCGTTGGAGCGGTATAAAACTGGGTGACCTTATGCTTTTGAACCACGTCCCAAAAACGACCAAAATTAGGATAGGAGGGTATGCCCTCGAACATGACGGTAGTCGCACCATTGGCTAAGGGTCCGTAAACAATGTAGGAGTGACCGGTTATCCATCCAATATCCGCAGTACACCAATAAATATCATTTTCTCGATATTGAAAAACATTCTTGAAGGTGTAAGCAGTATACACCATATACCCTGCTGTGGTATGCACCATTCCCTTGGGTTTACCCGTAGAACCAGACGTATATAAGATAAAGAGCGGGTCTTCGGCATCCATAACCTCCGGAGGGTAATCGGCATAAGCTTCTTCCATCAAAGGCGCCAACCATTTATCCCTACCTTCTTTCATAAAGATAGCTTCATTGGTACGTTTTACGACCAGAACATTTTCCACATTCGGACAAGCATCCATAGCATCGTCAACAATTCCTTTTAAATCTATAGTTTTTTTACCCCGATAAGAACCATCGGAAGTAATGACCATTTTTGCACCACAATCGTTTACTCTAGTGGCTACGGCAGTAGAAGAAAAGCCTGCGAAAACGACAGAATGCACGGCACCGATTCTTGCACAGGCCAGAAGTGAAATGGCTAGTTCTGGAATCATGGGTAAATAAATCACAACTCGATCTCCTTTCTTAATCCCCTTTTCACTCAGTACATTCGCCATTTTACAAACGCGCTCCTTTAGCTCATTGTATGTAATATGTTGAGCGTCTTCATCTGGGTTATTTGGTTCGAAAAGAATGGCCGTTTTATCTCCACGTATATGCAAATGCCTGTCAATACAGTTTTCCGTGATATTTAGTTTAGCGCCCTCGAACCATTTTATTTCGGGCTTAGAAAAGTCCCAATCCAATACCTTGTCCCATTTCTTGTGCCATACAAAATGTTCTTCAGCTATCTCGTCCCAAAAACTTTCAGGGTTTCTCACTGATTTACGATATACTTGATAGTACTCTTCAAAATGTTTGATATGGTAATTGCTCATGTAAGTCCGGTTTTTTAATTAATGTTCAATACGATACATTGATTTTTAGATTGATATCAGAAGTCAAATGATTACTTTAAATATAATTACAAAAGAATAGAATTTCTTAACGAAAAACCCTTCTTTTCGACCAGTTACCCATCAGGAAACATTAATGAGACGAGGCGTCACCTGCACCACTAGGTATTCTAATATTTTCTACAATCTCTTGTACTTCTTTAGGTGGTTCTGGAGTAAACCTATTTACAACCAAGGCAACTATAAAATTGACTACCATGGCTATTGAACCAAATCCTTCTGGCGAAATGCCAAACCACCAAGACTCTTGCAAGCCAGTAACCGCTTCTTTTCCTCCGTCGAAAATACCAAATTTAAATTTCAACATATAAAAAAGCATCAATAGAATACCCACCACCATACCAGAAACAGCACCTTCTTTATTCATTTTTTTATAGAAAATTCCCAAAACAATAGCTGGGAAAAATGATGCTGCCGCCAAACCAAAGGCGAGCGCGACCACAGCAGCCACGAAACCAGGAGGGTTTATACCAAAATACCCTGCGATAACAACTCCCACGGTAGCCGCACCACGGGCAGCCCATAACTCTCCTTTTTCGGAGATATTTGGAACAAAGATTTTCTTTACTAAATCATGCGACACGGATGCCGAAATCACTAATAACAATCCTGCAGCCGTAGACAAAGCAGCGGCCAAACTACCAGCAGCCACTAGTGCTATCACCCATGCCGGTAAATTTGCTATTTCAGGATTTGCCAATACCATAATATCAGGATCAACCGTAAGTTCATTCTTGCTAACATCAGCAACATACTGAATCTTACCGTCTTTATTTTTATCATCAAAAGCTAATAATCCAGTTCCTTCCCAGTTTTTAAACCATTCCGGCATGGTATCATATTCCTTATTGCTTACGGTCTCGATCATGTTAGTTCTGGCAAATACTGCCACCGCTGGTGCCGTAGTGTATAAAACAGCTATTAATAACAAGGCCATCCCTGCAGATTTACGTGCATCTTTTACCTTCTTAACCGTAAAAAACCGGACAATCACATGAGGCAGACCTGCAGTACCCACCATAAGCGCTAAGGTTATTGCAAATACATCCACTAAGCTTTTAGAGCCTGACGTATATTCTGCAAAACCAAGTTCTGTAGAAAGTCCGTTGAGCTTTTCCAACAAATACATTCCAGAACCATCATTCACGGTACCACCCATTCCTAATTGTGGAATAGGGTTACCCGTCATTTGTATAGATATAAAAATCGCAGGTACCATAAAAGCAAATATCAATACACAATACTGCGCTACTTGGGTATAGGTAATACCTTTCATCCCTCCTAAAACCGCATAAAACAAAACGATAACCATTCCGATAATAACTCCAGTATTAATATCTACTTCCAAGAACCTAGAGAAAACAACACCCACACCACGCATTTGTCCCGCGACATAAGTAAAGGAGACTAAAAGCGCACAAAAAACAGCCACCATCCTGGCGGAATTGGAATAATAGCGATCCCCTATAAAATCGGGCACCGTGAATTTTCCAAACTTTCGTAAGTAAGGAGCAAGGAGTAACGCAAGGAGTACATAACCTCCGGTCCATCCCATTAAATAAACAGAGCCGTCATATCCTGCAAAAGAAATGATACCTGCCATAGAAATAAAGGAAGCTGCCGACATCCAATCTGCCGCAGTAGCCATGGCATTTGCTAAAGGAGAAACGCCCCCACCGGCAACATAGAACTCTTTGGTAGAACCTGCACGTGACCAAATAGCGATTCCTATATAAAGACTAAATGTTAAAGCAACAAGGACGTAGGTCCAAATCTGAACATCATTCATAATACTAGTTTTAGTGGTTGGTTGTTATTCGTCGTAGCCGTATTTTTTATCCAATTTGTTCATTAATCGAACGTAGACAAAAATTAGGATGACAAATACGTAAATGCTTCCCTGTTGTGCGAACCAAAAGCCAAGTTTAAAACCTCCTAAACTAATCGTGTTTAAGGCATCTTTAAACATGATTCCAGCGCCATAGGAGACCAAAAACCAAATAGCTAGTAAAATAAAGAGATATCTAACATTCTCTTTCCAGTAGGCCGAAGCTTTTTTTTGTTTTTCTGACATTTGGTCGTTGGTTATGAATTATTTAAAAAGTAATCCTAAAAATACCATTTAAAAGCTTAGCAATAATAACATTGTTATCAGAAAAAAGTTCGCGCCAACTAAGGGTTTTCAAATAAGAAGTAGTTGTGCCCTTTCTTAGCCATAATTAAAAATATAAATCCTTTATTTGAACTTAGAGATTATGAATCATCCCCATTAATTAATTTTTTGACAGCTACCCAAAACCTTTTGGATGCAGGGTTCGGCACAACTGGCATATCGGGAATATCCATTGACGGATTTACCATCCACTTAAGATATTTAAAATGATTATTAGCCACAAGTATATTCTTATAGCCCATACTCCAGTTTTTAAACTCTCGTGAATAAATATGACTACTAGATAAAAGTGAAACATCTTTATGGCGAAGGTCATTCTCAATACGACTGTACAATTCCAAAACTACGTTTTGTTCCCCTTCTAAATACTGTATAAATAAGCCTTTATGATACACCAAACACCCTGTAATCTCGTTATCATTATTGAACTGCCTTGCGTGTTTCAAAATGTCTTCTAGGTCCGACTGCTTTGTTGTTGGACTCGCTAATGATGTGTAGACAAGGTTAAACATATATTTTACAGTTTAAGTAAGTATAACAATATTGAGGATGCCTTTATAACGAATGCAGCAAATCATCAATTCTCAAAGTATAAAATATTCTTTATTCATCCTTTTACTTTTAAGTTATCCCCTTTGACTATTTCCAGACATCCAAAGCCTCGTCTCGGAGCAATTGTGTCATTTTGAACTCGGTATGGCGTAATTTTGAATCGATGTTAAAAAATGATTTGGAATATGTGAAACCAAATTCTTGCGCATCTTCGGCGGATGCTCCATAGTAGATTTTCTTGAATTGTGCCCAATGGCATGCGCCAAGGCACATCATACAAGGCTCACAACTGGTATATAGGATACACTCTTTCAGGTTATCCCTTCCTATTCGATTGCATGCAACCCGAATCGCAAGCAGCTCCGCATGTTGGGTTAAGTCATCTTTTCCCCTAACAAGGTTATGTACCTCGCAGATTACTTCGTTGTCCCTAACTATTAATGCGCCAAATGAACCTCCTTCTTTTGAATCTCTTCCTTCCTTAGCCTTCTTGATCGCTTTTCTTAAATAGCTTTCATGCATATATTTATCCTTTAATGAAAGTATAGTTTTCCAAAACAAAACCTTTGTTGCTGCTACAACCGGATAATACATGGACTGAAAACAAAGCTATTTCGAGTATTTGACCGGCTGTTATATAGTCTTTCATGACAAGAGGTAGTCATAGCTATTTAACCTATAACCAGTACCGTTGATAGTCTATTCTAGAATGTCAACTTCTCAACAGCGGCAATGGTTTCCTCTAAATCAGCATAGCTTAACGCATCGTTAAGAAAATAGCTTTCAAAAGCAGATGGAGGCAGGTATATTCCCTGGTCAAGCATCCCATGGAAATAGGCATTGAAACGTTCGTTATTTCCCTTGGCGGAAGATGCAAAATCTACTACAGGTTCTTCTGTAAAGTGGACGGAAATCATACTTCCAAAGCGGTTAATTTGATGCGGGACTCCTTTTTCCTCCAAGGCCTTACCAATACCTTCGTGTAGAAAGGCGGTTTTTTTTGCAAGACTATTAAAGATATCGGGATTGGTATTAAGCTCTGTCAACATAGCAAGACCAGCACTCATTGCTAAAGGGTTCCCACTTAAGGTTCCAGCTTGATACACCGGGCCGTCCGGTGCCAGTTGGTTCATAATTTCTTCCTTTGCGGCAAAAGCACCCACAGGTAATCCGCCACCGATGACCTTACCAAAAGTCACCATATCCGCAGCAACACCTAAGGCTTCTTGCGCACCACCTTTTCCTAATCGAAAACCGGTCATGACTTCATCAAAAATCAGTAGAATACCTTCCGCAGTGCATAATTCCCGCAGGCCTTTTATAAAGGAATCTGTAGGCACAATACAACCCATGTTTCCGGCTACAGGTTCTATAATAATTGCCGCAATCTCTCCTTTGTTTGCGTTTACTACTGTTTTCACCTCTTCAAGGTTATTATATCCTGCCAACAAGGTGTCTTTGGCTGTGCCTTGGGTAACACCCGGACTATTAGGACTGCCAAAAGTAACAGCCCCACTACCAGCCTGTATTAAAAAGGAATCTGAATGGCCGTGATAGCATCCGGCAAATTTTATGATTTTATCTTTTCCTGTATAGCCACGCGCCAAACGTACAGCGCTCATGCAAGCCTCCGTCCCGCTATTTACAAAACGTATTTTATCGATATTTGGCACCATAGATACCGCCAACTTGGCCAACTCAGTTTCAATCTCGGTAGGCATTCCAAAAGAAGTCCCCTTTTTAGCCTTGTCTATAATAGCCGTTATAACCGGTTCATAAGCGTGACCTAAAATCATAGGACCCCAAGACGCAATATAATCGATTAACCTATTCCCATCTTCATCATATAAGTAGGCTCCTTTTGCTTCTTTTACAAAAATAGGGTCTCCGCCTACGGCTTTAAAAGCTCTTACTGGTGAGTTGACACCACCAGGTATATATTTTTTCGCCTCTGCAAACAGGGCACTACTTCTTTTGTATATCATGGATTACTAATTCAATTGGGTCGTTTTGACCATCAATTTTTGACCTACAGAAAGATTGGTATCCCTTAGTTGGTTCAATTTCATTAACGCGTCAATAGAAACATAATATCGCTTGGACAGGGAATACAGGGTATCTCCCTTTCTAACGATATGGACCGCATTTTTTTCTGTAATTACAGGCTTATTTTTTTCATAAACCGATTTGGAAACTCCAGTATCATATTCGTCTAATTGATGTTTTTCAATGAGGTAAATAAGCTTTTGTGGGTATTTTTTATCGGTTGCGTAGCCTGCTTTGCGCAGTCCTTTTGCCCAGTTTTTATAATCTGTAGTATCATAATCAAACAAAAAGGCATATCTACTGCGAGTAGAAAGAAAAATACTGTGATCTCTGTACGAATAC
>JBLHNI010000094.1:0-10578 GCA_047650615.1 Maribacter sp. | reverse complement strand
CATACGGTCTGCAACCCTATCATGTTTTTGTAATTACCGATATACAAATTCGAGAAAAACTAAAGCCGGTATCTTGGGGACAGTCGCAAATAACAGAAGCATCGCATCTGATTGTCTTCGCTCATCAAACAAATTTTGCTGGAGAGTTGGTAGACGATTATATTAAAAATGTTGCTGAGACCAGAAATATTCCTAGTGAAGCCTTGAAAGGCTACAGCGATTTTACAAAATCAAAATTGATAGACCTCCCAAAAAAAACGAAAGAGGAATGGACAGCAAAGCAGGTATACTTAGCCCTGGGTAATTTAATGCAGGCAGCCGCGGAATTAAAAATAGATTCCTGCCCAATGGAGGGATTCGAAGCTGAAGCATATGACACTATTTTAAATTTGGGAGGAAAGAACCTAACCACTTCCGTCGTAGTACCTATAGGATATCGCTCCAAAGAGGATGAAACCCAACATTTACCGAAAGTACGTAAATCAAAAGAAAAATTATTCACACACTTATAATTAAAATTAAACACTTTTAAAACAAAACCCATGAAAAAAACAGTATCAAGTATCTTTTTAGCTCTTTTGTTCGGATTTTCTGCAACAGCCAACACGCCTATTGATGGGGAAAAAAAAGAAGTTAACGTTAGCCAAAGTAAAGTGACATGGAAAGCTTACAAGGTAACGGGCGCACATGACGGAACAATACAATTAAAATCCGGTCATTTGGAGATGGACGGTAAAAAATTAGTAGGTGGTGAATTCGAAGTGGATATGACCTCTATTATAGTTACGGATTTAGCAGCAGGAGACGGTAAAGAAAAACTAGAAGGCCATTTAAAATCCGACGATTTCTTCGGTGTTGAAAAGCACACGACGGCTAAATTAGTTTTTAAGTCCATGGAAAACCTCAACAAAAACTCTTACACAGTAAAAGGAGATTTAACGATTAAGGGTATTACAAAGCCAATTACTTTGGTGGTCTCTATGTTCGAAAATAAGGCAACTGCAACGATGAAAGTGGATAGATCTAAATTTGATGTTCGTTACGGTTCTGGTAGCTTTTTTGATGATTTGGGAGATAAAACTATTTACGATGAGTTTGACTTAGTAGTAGATTTAGCGCTTTAACAACTGTTATTTAGCACTTCACAAGCCTTATATTCAATAATCCTTTTGAAAATTTTTCAAAGGGATTATTATTTTTTGGTACATAAAATTTGTGGCTTTAAAATTCCTTTCTATCTTTGACTTAATGAAAATAATAAACAACATATGGTGGTGGAATAATTTACGACAACATTCGTGAACCAGTCCCTATTGAAAAAATATAAAGGCTTGTCATCACGACAAGCCTTTTTTTATTTACACCTTTTACTTTAAATTCCGCAATGGCGGACATCCTTTTAAAATATAGGTTGAAAGCAAAAACCTACAAGCCAATAAACAGATTTTGACCTAGGTTGAAATAAAATTAAAAAATTTGTTCTATGCAATTTGAACTCAAGACCCATCATAAAAAGATTTTAGCGGATACCATTACTCCGGTAAGTGTCTACCTAAAAATAAGGGACAGATTCCCTAATAGTATATTATTGGAAAGTAGCGACTATCACGCTAACGATAATAGTTTTTCCTATATCTGCTGCAACCCCATTGCTTCTATAAAGGTTGAAAACGAAGTAATTTCTAAAGAGTTCCCAAACGGGAATAAAGAGACCATCCAAATAACCGATACGGTTGATGTGATGCAAGAGATTGATGCCTTTAGTAAACAGTTTAAGGTTGCTAACCAAGATTTTAAATTCATCACCAACGGCTTGTTCGGTTTTATGGCTTACGATTCGGTGCGCTATTTTGAAGATGTAAATATCTCCAAAAAAGATAATTCGCTAGCTATTCCAGATATGTATTATGCGGTGTATCAAAACATTATAGCTATCAATCATTTTAAGAACGAAGCCTATCTTTTTGCCCATTGCTTTGACTCGGACAACAACATTCCGGAACTGGAACAAGTGTTGAAGATCCGTAATTTTGCTTCTTATAATTTCTCTAAAGAAGGTACTGTAAAAACCAATTTGGAAGATAGTGAGTTTAAAGAGCAAGTGGCACTGGCTAAGAAACATTGCCAAAGAGGAGATGTGTTTCAGCTAGTATTGTCTCGCAGATTCTCTCAAAGTTTTAAGGGAGATGAATTTAATGTATACCGAGCCTTACGTTCTATTAATCCGTCGCCCTACCTATTCTTTTTTGACTATGGTAATTTTAAGATTTTTGGAAGTTCGCCAGAAGCACAAATTATAGTAAAAGACGAAAAAGCAGAAATTCATCCCATCGCAGGCACCTACAAAAGAACCGGTAACGATGAAAAAGATGCCGAACTTGCCAAACAACTAGCGCAGGACGATAAAGAGAACAGCGAGCATGTTATGTTGGTAGATCTTGCTAGAAATGACCTCAGTAGAAACGGTAATAAGGTACAGGTAGACACCTATAGAGAAGTGCAGTATTTCTCGCATGTAATTCACTTGGTATCTAAGGTAAGTGGTATAAAAAAACCCGATATTTCTACCCTAAAAATAGTAGCAGACACCTTTCCTGCAGGCACTTTAAGTGGTGCGCCTAAACACAGAGCCATGCAGCTTATAGAAAAATACGAAAAAACCAGTCGTGGTTATTACGGCGGAGCAATAGGATTTATGGATTTCAAAGGGAATTTTAACCATGCCATTATGATTAGAACCTTTTTAAGCAAGAACCATCAATTACATTTCCAAGCTGGAGCGGGGCTCGTAGCAGCTTCGGATGCAGAAGACGAATTACAAGAAACATATAATAAATTGGGCGCTTTAAACAAGGCACTAGAAATTGCTGAAACAATCTAAATGGGACAGAGAATATTAATGATAGATAACTATGATAGTTTCACCTACAACTTGGTGCACTATCTGGAGGACTTGGATTGTGAAGTCATTGTAAAACGGAACGACCAATTAACTCTGGAGGATGTGGATGCTTTTGAGAACATTGTACTATCTCCTGGTCCAGGTATTCCGGACGAGGCAGGTCTTTTAAAAAGCATTATAAAGACCTATGCAGGTCGCAAACGTATTTTTGGGGTTTGTTTAGGCCAACAGGCAATAGCTGAAGTATTTGGAGGCAGCCTTACTAATTTAGACCAAGTATATCACGGTGTGGCAACACCTATAAAAATTACGCAGGACGACTATATATTTAATGGCCTTCCAAAAGAAATTAAAGTAGGCAGGTACCATTCTTGGGTCGTACACCCTAAGCTACCAGATTGTCTTGAAGCCACCTCTTTTGATGCAAACGGACAAATCATGTCCTTGCGCCATAGGGAGTTTGATATACGTGCGGTACAGTTTCACCCAGAGTCAGTTTTGACACCGGAAGGCAAGGAAATTTTGAGGAATTGGATAAGGTAGATTTTAGAGGTAAGCCTAAGAGAATAAAAAGATTCACATCTTCATGGGAATGAAAAAGTAAAATAATTATGAAAGAAACACTAAATAGATTAATCAATCATGAAATTCTGGAGAAGCAAGACGCGAAACGGATATTGGTAAATATTGCAAAAGGCGATTACAATACCAGTCAGATAGCTGCATTTCTGACGGTATACATGATGCGAAGTGTTACGATTGAAGAATTAGAAGGTTTTCGTGATGCCTTATTGGAACTTTGTTTGGCGGTAGATTTATCTGACTATAATCCAGTTGATTTATGCGGTACGGGTGGTGATGGCAAGGATACTTTTAATATTTCTACTTTATCCTCATTTGTGACTGCGGGAGCGGGTATAAAAGTAACTAAACACGGTAATTATGGGGTTTCCTCTAAATGTGGTAGTAGTAATGTAATGGAATTTTTAGGCATCAAATTTAGCAATGAAGCAGACTTCTTAACGAGGTCTATTGAAGAAGCTGGCATATGTGTGTTGCATGCGCCGCTATTTCATCCAGCAATGAAAAATGTGGCTCCTATTCGAAAGGAACTGGCCGTAAAGACCTTTTTTAATATGTTAGGCCCTATGGTAAATCCGGCCTTCCCAAAAAATCAAATGGTAGGCGTCTTTAATCTAGAACTCGCTAGAATGTATGGGTATTTATACCAGAATACCGATAAGAATTTTACCGTTTTACATTCCTTAGACGGTTATGACGAAATTAGCCTAACAGGAGATACTAAAACGATTTCAAACAGTTCTGAAGCCATCATCAAACCCTCAGATTTTGGATTAATGCCTATTGATGCTGAGGCGATAGTTGGAGGAGATGATATTGCCGATTCTGCCCAAATTTTTATGAGCGTACTCAACGGAAAAGGAACAGAAGCGCAAAATAACGTAGTCTGCGCCAACGCTGGAGTTGCTATTGCGACTGTAGAGGGCATAACACCCAAAGAGGGCTTTGAAAAAGCAAAGGAATCCTTATTAAGTGGTAAAGGATTAAAGGCACTGAATAAATTACAAGAATTGAGTAAAAATTAAAACAAAATATTATGCTGAACGCAGTCGAAGAAAATATAGCAATGATGCAACAGATTACTTCGCTACGCTCTCAATGACGATTAAAATATGGATATACTCGCAAAAATAATAGCGGATAAATACAAAGAAGTTACGCTAAAAAAAAGCTTGATTCCCGCCTCACAATTAGAGCAATCTGTTCTTTTTGACCGAAAAGGCGGTTCTCTAGCAAAAGCACTACGCAATAGCAACACAGGTATTATTGCAGAACATAAAAGGCGTTCGCCCTCAAAGGACACTATCAATCAGAACACCAATGTTTGGGAAGTGGCAAAAGGCTACCAAAAATCTGGAGTTTGTGGTATGAGCGTGCTAACGGATATAAAATATTTTGGAGGTTCTTTAGAGGATTTACTTTTAGCTAGAGCCTGTGTACCCATGCCGCTTTTACGAAAAGAATTTATAATAGATGAATACCAGCTTTTAGAAGCCAAGGCTTATGGAGCCGATGTTATTTTATTGATTGCAGCAGTTTTATCTCGGCAAGAAATAAAAACCCTTTCCGAATTTGCGAAAGGTCTAGATTTGGAAGTGCTGTTGGAAGTACATAATGAAGAAGAGTTACATAAATCCGTAATGCCAAGTTTGGATATATTGGGGGTTAATAACAGGAACTTAAAAACGTTTAGTGTTAGCATAGAGACGAGCAAAATCCTTTCGGAATTAATTCCGAACGATTTTGTAAAGGTCTCTGAAAGCGGCATTAGCTCCATTGAAGCCATTCAAGAGTTAAAGCCATACGGGTATCAAGGTTTCTTGATAGGGGAAAATTTTATGAAGACCGATAATCCGGGTAAAAGTGCTGCTGAATTTATTAAAAAAATAAAGTAAACCGTGGACTACTATTATTCTAAGAAAGACAAAAACGAAGTAGGAAAAGGGGGAAAGCCTTTTAAGCTTAAAGTATGTGGTATGAACAAAAATACCGCCGAAGTAGCTGCCCTATTTCCAGATTACTTAGGTTTTATTTTTTGGGGTACATCTAAACGTAATTTTGAGGGAAATATGCCTGTACTTCCCCATAGTATAAAAAAAGTAGGTGTATTTGTTGATGCCGATATTCTAGAGGTAAAACGTTTGGTAGAAAAGTTCGAATTGCTACTAGTACAGCTGCATGGAAAAGAATCCTCGGACTATTGTCAAAGGCTTAAAAAGAAAATTCCCCACATAAAAATTATCAAAGTTTTTTCCATAAAGGATAACTTTGATTTTGATGTATTGAAAACATACGAGGATGTATGTGATTTTTATTTATTCGACACCAAAGGCAAGTTACCTGGAGGAAACGGATATGTTTTTAACTGGAGTGTATTGGAAAAATATCCATCTAAAAAACCATACTTTTTAAGTGGCGGTATTGGCTTGGAGGAAACAGCCGCATTAAAAGAATTTTCAAAAAAATCGGAGAGTATCTACTGCCATGCTATTGACATAAATAGTAAATTTGAAATAGAACCAGGATTAAAAAAACTCGAAGATTTAAAAGAGTTTTATAAACTTTTAAGTACAAAATAATAAGAATAAAGGGTGTGTATACACCTCCCTAAATCCCTCTTTGCTAGGAGGAAAAGAAAAAGAAAAATGGAAAAAGAAAAAAGAAAAAATCATGTGGGTGGTTTCCACGCAGACGAAAAAGGATATTATGGCGAGTTTGGAGGCGCATTTATACCAGAAATGTTGTATCCCAATGTAGAAGAATTACGTCAGCACTATTTGGAAATCATGTACGAAGATGCTTTTCAAGAAGAGTTTAACCAGTTGCTTAAAGACTACGTAGGTAGACCATCGCCGCTCTATTACGCGAAGCGACTTTCCGAAAAATATAATACCAAAGTATATTTAAAAAGAGAAGATCTGAACCATACAGGGGCACATAAGATAAACAACACCATTGGGCAGATCCTTGTTGCTAAAAAATTGGCTAAAACCCGTATAATTGCGGAGACAGGTGCAGGACAGCATGGGGTGGCAACCGCAACTGTTTGTGCCTTAATGGGTATGAAGTGTATTGTATACATGGGTGAAATAGATATCGCCAGACAGGCACCAAACGTGGCGCGCATGAAAATGTTGGGTGCGGAAGTGCGACCGGCACTTTCTGGAAGTAGAACCTTAAAAGATGCTACAAACGAGGCCATACGCGATTGGATAAATAATCCGGTAGATACCCACTATATTATTGGATCTGCTATAGGACCACACCCCTACCCCGATATGGTTACACGATTTCAGTCGGTCATTTCCGAAGAAATCAAATGGCAATTAAAAGAAAAAGAAGGTCGAGAAAATCCAGATTATATAGTGGCCTGTATTGGTGGTGGTAGCAATGCTGCCGGAACCTACCATCACTTCTTAGACGAACCCGAAGTAGGAATAATTGCCGTTGAAGCTGCCGGAAAAGGAGTGAATACTGGAGAAAGTGCTGCAACTTCAGCATTGGGTAAAGTAGGGATCATCCACGGGTGCAAAACTATGTTGATGCAAACGGTAGACGGACAAATAACCGAACCCTATTCTATTTCTGCTGGTTTGGATTATCCTGGTGTGGGGCCCATGCATTCTCATTTATACAAATCCGGTCGCGCTGAATTTTATTCCGCTACGGACGATGAGGCCATGACCGCTGGACTAGAACTTTCGCAATTGGAAGGTATTATTCCAGCAATAGAAACCGGACATGCATTTGCTATTTTTTCACATAAAAAATTTAAACCAGATGATATTGTGGTCATCAGTCTTTCAGGACGCGGAGATAAAGATTTACAGACGTATATAGACTACTTCAAGCTATAAGCTTAATTTATTTTTCATGAACAGAATAAACCAAAAACTAAACTCCGAAGGAAAACTCCTATCCATCTACTTCACCGCAGGCTACCCTGCTTTGAACGACACCGTTAAAATCATTCAAGATTTGGAAAAAAATGGGGTGGATATGATTGAAATCGGATTACCCTTCAGCGACCCCTTGGCAGATGGGCCTACCATACAGGAAAGCTCCACCGCTGCCTTAAAAAATGGCATGACTTCCGAGGTACTATTTAATCAATTAAAAGACATTCGTAAAACAGTTAGTATACCACTTATCGTCATGGGGTATTTCAACCCCATGCTCCAATATGGCGTAGAAGCCTTTTGTGAAAGATGCAATGACATTGGGATTGACGGTATTATAATGCCAGACCTTCCTTTGGATGTATATCAAGCGGAATACGAATCCATTTTCAAAAAATACGGACTGATAAATGTATTTTTGATAACGCCTCAAACAAGTAATGAACGTATACAGCAAATTGATGCAGCGTCGGACGGCTTTATTTATATGGTAAGTTCAGCTAGCGTTACGGGTTCAAAATCGGGCTTCGGTAACGAGCAAGAACGTTATTTTGATCGTATTTCGGGGATGGAATTAGATAATCCACAAATCGTAGGTTTTGGTATTAAGGATTCAGAAACTTTTCAGGCAGCGACCAAAGATGCTAAAGGTGCTATTATTGGTTCTGCTTTTATTAAACACCTGACAAAGCATGGAGTTGAAGAAATCCCATCTTTTATAACGACCATAAGACCCTAATGAAAGAGTTTTTGAACAATTGGAAATTAATAATGATACTATGCCTTACACTGGGCCTGGCACCCTTTTTTCCTGAACCCCATTTATGGGGCAAACTAAACTGGGTAGCAGGCGGTGCCGTTGGCATGGAAGCCATGGATTGGTTCGATTTGTTATTTCACGGGTTTCCTTTTCTGCTCCTCATCAGAAAAGGGGTACTATCTTTTTTAAAAAAATAGCTTGGGGCATAACATTCTATCTTTTATCCTTACTTTTCAATATTCAAAATACAACTCATGAAAAACTATTGGCGCATTCTATTTCTCCTTGTATTCACACCCTTTACCAACGCACAAACACCTGAGGAATTAAAATCATACGTACGTCATAGCATTGACGAATTAAGGCAGTTTGTAGCGCTCCCTAACGATGCACTAAATCCAGACGATATTGACCTTAATCTTTTGTGGTTACGCGATAAATTCAACCAAAGAGGTTTTAATACCTCTATTTTGGAAACCGACAACCTTCCCTTATTCTTTGCAGCTTTACCTATGGACGATACCAAACCGACCATCTTGTTGTACATGCACTTGGATGGTCAATCCGTAGACCCTTCAAAATGGAATCAGGACAACCCCTACGAGACAGTCCTAAAATCTATGGATGGAGACCAATGGAAAACTGAAGATTTTGCAGAACTGGACACTGATATAAACTACGATTGGCGCTTATTCGGCAGGTCAACTTCAGATGATAAAGGACCCATTGTGATGTTTCTGAATGCCATGGACCTACTAAAGAAAAATGGCAAGGAGCTTTCCTTTAATATAAAAGTAATTTTAGATAGCGAAGAGGAAAAAAATAGTAAGCCCTTACCAAAAGCAGTACGCACCTACAAGGAATTATTAATGGCAGATTTTCTGGTCATAAGCGATGGACCGGTACATGCCTCCGGAAAACCAACAGTAGTATACGGTTGCCGTGGTATAACTAGTTTATCCCTTACCACTTTTGGGCCTATTAAACCTCAGCATAGTGGACACTACGGCAATTACGCCCCAAATCCAGGCTTCCAATTAGCGCAGGTTTTGGCCAGTATGAAAGATACTGAAGGTCGCGTTCTAATACCTGGTTATTACGAGGGTATTTCCTTAGATAATGCTACACAGAACATCCTAAAAAGTGTACCGGAAAACGACTCGGAAATTTCAGAAAAACTACAGTTTAAAACTCCAGAAAAGGTGGGCGCATTCTACCAAGAAGCGCTTCAATATCCCAGTTTAAATATTAGAGGACTAGGTTCTGGATGGATTGGAGAAAAAGCGAGAACTATTGTACCTGCATCCGCTACAGCAGAATTAGATTTGAGATTAGTCCCCGAAACCGATGGTACTCGATTGAAAAATCTGGTCAAAAAACACATCGAAAAAGAGGGTTTTTATATCACCGCAGAGGCACCTACAAAAGAAGAGCGCATGGCACACGATAAAATTATGATGGTAATGGAAGGTTCTGTAACGGATGCGTTTAGAACAGACTTGAACAACCCCTACGGCCAGTTCATTGTAAAAACACTACAGGAGACTTTTGAAGATGACGTTGTACAGATACGGACTATGGGCGGCACGGTTCCCATTGCGCCATTTATAAATGAACTAAAAATACCCGCTTTTCTCGTACCTATGGTAAATCCTGACAACAACCAACACAGTCCCAATGAAAACCTTAGAATAGGGCAAATAGCTTATGGCATACAAACGTTTTATTCGCTCCTAAGCACTACGCCTAAATAATAAAATTATTTTGTATCTAATACCAAAAGAGCCCAAGTAATATAATGCTTGGGCTCTTTTATGTGCAGTATCCAATAATTGACCCCAGCAGAATTCATCACATACCCTTAGGCCGAATTTCTACTCGCATTAATATTACCATATAAGGACCTTGTCACAATTTTCTCATACAAATCCTTATGCAAATTACCTTCTCCAATTTTCTGCAAGGCATACTGCTGTATAACCAATAATGGGAGTACAATATTTTCTCTAATTTTTATAGATTCCCTAGAAATAGCTTCCTTCTCCATCAAAATTTCCATACTCGAAAGTTCCAAAAGCATCTTTTTGGAAAGTTGGTATTCCTCGTGCAATATTTCCCAAAATGCACCATACTCTTTATTCTCCTTCATATAGCTAGTAAGCTCAAAGTAGCATTTGGATAGGCTCATCATACTATTTAACATCAATGCTTGAAAAAAAGGCACCTCATCATATACTTTCTTTGCCTCTTCAAACCTACCCTCGTTAGCGATTGCTTGTAGCGCCGTTCCAATACCAAAATAACCAGGCACGTTTTGTTTTAACTGGCTCCAAGACCCCACAAAAGATATCGCCCTAAGATCTGAAAGTTCCAACTTGGCTTTGTTCCCTCGTTTTCCAGGTCTACTTCCAATATTCGCTTTGGTATAGTATTTT
>JBLHNI010000093.1:0-10689 GCA_047650615.1 Maribacter sp. | reverse complement strand
AGGGCTTTTTCATATAGCTCTTTAGTCGCCCAGCCACGGCTGATACCCCGTGCCAACAACAACGGCATCGAATTTTTTGTTTTGATTCATTTTATATTTCTTATGGTATTCCCTATATTTATGACCCAATTGGATAAGGAAATAAAAGGAATATTCTCATTCCTAAATATAGGGTAAATTCTTAAATGAATAATAGGTATATTAACTTCAAGTAATACACTAAGATGAAGACAATTAAAGGGCCAGCTGTGTTTTTGGCGCAGTTTGTAGATACTAAGGCGCCGTTCAATTCCTTAGACGGAATGTGTAAGTGGGCATCGGACCTAGGCTATAAGGGAATACAAATCCCTACTTGGGAACATTTTTTAATCGATTTAGACAAGGCTGCCGAGAGTCAGACTTATTGTGATGAACTTAAAGGAAAGGTGAATTCCTACGGCCTTGAGATTACAGAACTGTCCACACATCTTCAAGGGCAGTTGGTAGCGGTAAACCCCGCTTATGACCTTATGTTCGATAATTTTGCGCCAGACGCAGTAAAGAACAACCCAAAAGCAAGAACGGAATGGGCAATAGAAACCGTAAAGAAAGCCGCCACAGCAAGTAGAAGACTAGGGATTTCTGCCCACGCAACGTTTTCTGGAGCTTTGCTTTGGCACACGATGCACCCTTGGCCACAACGGCCAGCGGGACTGGTAGAAATGGGATTTGAAGAGCTAGCTAAAAGATGGCTTCCTATTTTGAACCATTTTGATAAAGAGGGTGTAGATGTCTGTTATGAAATACACCCTGGGGAAGACTTGCACGACGGAGATACTTTTGAGCGTTTCTTAAAAGCGACTGGTAATCATAAAAGAGTCAATATTTTATATGACCCAAGTCACTTCGTACTGCAACAGTTGGATTACATAGCATACATAGATCATTACCATGAATTTATAAAATCGTTCCATGTCAAGGACTCCGAGTTTAACCCAACGGGTAAGAAAGGTAGTTTTGGAGGGTATAACGATTGGGGCGATAGGGCAGGCAGGTACCGCTCTTTAGGGGATGGTCAAATAGATTTTAAGACTATTTTCTCCAAGTTAACGCAATACGGATGTGATGTTTGGGCCGTAATGGAATGGGAATGTTGTATTAAGAGTCCAGAACAAGGTGCGCGCGAAGGTGCTATTTTTATCCAGGATCATATTATCGAAGCTACAGAGAAAACCTTTGATGACTTTGCAGGTGCTGAGATTGACAAGGATGTATTAAAACGAGTATTAGGTATTTAAAAATAGAAAGATGAGAAAAATATGCATTTTAGCAGTACTAGCTCTACTCGTATTTAGTTGTAAAGACAAAGAAAAAGAGGGGTCATCAGCAGAAGCAACCGATGTATCTAAAACAAATGCGGAAACAACAGCGGAAAACGAATGGACGTCACTTTCTTTAGGTCATTGGCAGGCTTTTAAAGGTGGGGAATTACCCCCTTTTTGGAAAGCAGAGAACGATGCTATCGTGTTTTATCCGCCTACGGCAGAGGAGCGAAAGAAACCTGATGGCGGTCGTAAATCTTTTAATATTGTAACCAAGAAGGCGTATACTAATTTTGCACTTTCTTTGGAATGGAAAATGTCAGATACCGGGAATAGTGGAATCATGTGGGGTGTTAGCGAGGATGCAAAATTTGGAGAGCCTTATCAAACAGGATTGGAGATTCAATTATTGGATAATGATAAGCATCCAGATGCAAAAAACGGACCTAACCGTCAAGCCGGTGCACTCTATGATTTGGTGCCTCCGCCAACAGATGAAACAAAACCCGTTGGGGAATGGAATACGGCGATAATAACCATCAATCATAAAACCAACGAAGGAACATCTGTGCTAAACGGTGTAGAAGTAGCTAAATTTCCGGTTAATGGGGAAGCGCTTCAAACCTTACTGAAAGGTTCTAAGTTCGACGGTTGGGAAGGATTTGGAGCATACAAAACAGGTAAAATCGCATTACAGGACCACGGTGATGTCGTGTCTTTTCGTAATATTAAAATAAAAGAACTATAGTATGAAGAGAGTCTTGATGGCCGCTTTGGTCTTAAGTATTTGCTCCTGTAACGAAGTGGTTAAACCCGAAGTAGCTAACGATAATGAAGTTACGGAGTCTAATATAATTGTGCACGAAGAATATAGTGGAGTAGAACCTAGCAAACCAGAGGAAACCGAGTTATATCAACCTAAAGTGGCTGTTGTAACGCCAGGTAAGAATGGTTCAGCTCCAAGCGATGCCATTGTTTTGTTCGACGGGACTTCTTTGGATGCTTGGATACATGTTCAGGATAGTACTGCTGCAAACTGGGATCTAAACGATGACGGGAGCATGATGGTAAAGGATAAATCGGGTAATATTCAAACTAAACAAAACTTTAGGGATGTACAACTGCATTTGGAATGGAGTTCTCCAGCGGAGGTGCAGCGAGAAGGTCAGAATAGAGCCAATAGCGGTGTTTTTTTAAATGGAATGTACGAAGTGCAAATACTAGATAATAATGACAACCCTACCTATGTAAACGGACAAGTAGGAGCTATCTATAAACAACATATACCGTTGGCAATGGCCTCTGTACCTGCAGGAGAATGGAACACCTATGACATCATTTACCGTTCGCCCGAATTTAACGAAGCGGGAGAAAAAATAAAGTCGGGTACTATGACCGTAATGCATAATGGAATTTTAGTGCAAGATGATGTAGAGCTGAAAGGAACTACCCCTTATATTGGGTGGCCAAAAAATCCGGCGCATGGAAAAGGTCCTTTAATGCTTCAAGACCACCAAGATAACAGCAGAGTAGGCTATAGAAATATTTGGGTTAGGGAATTGTAAGCTGTTTGTTGGACTGTTTTTATTTGTTAATTTCAACAGAATTATATTCACTGTTGCGGGTAAATTTATATGAAATATCCAATTAGAAGGTCATGTTGACAGATGAAGTATTGTCAATCAAGAAAATTGGGAGGATATTAATATACCAACGGGAAGAAAAGTTTGTGAAATGGCTCCTCTGCTCAGGTGAGAGAGGAGTTTTTTATACACTGTAGCCAAGTAAAATTATAGGAGGGGTTGAAAGCTCAAGCCTTAGCTTATAACTCTAAAATCAAAACTATTGAAACACCATTTGGAAGATAGGTTCAAATAGGTTTTAAAGTCTTGGGGTCTTATTTCAAAATATAGATGCACAAACGTTTTGATAAAAATTGAAACCCTAAAATGCACCCCTCTTAATTTGGTTATCTTTGCCAAGATTTAAAAAATACCTATGATTCAATCCATGACCGGATTCGGGAAGTATGTAGTGCAGCTTCCTACCAAAAAAATAACAATAGAGATCAAATCGCTCAATAGCAAGAGTATTGATCTTAATGCACGTATGCCTTCGAGCTACCGGGAAAAAGAGTTGGAGTTGCGAAAACTTATTGCCAATTCGCTCCAAAGAGGAAAGGTAGATTTTAGCCTGTATATAGAGTTTACGGGCGACGCAACGTCTGCTCAAGTAAACGAAACCGTTGTGCGGCAGTACATGAAGCAGTTGAAGGCGATTGCAGAGGGCGATGAACTAAAGCTGTTGGAGATGGCTCTGCGTTTTCCCGATGCCATGAAAACCGATAAGGAAGATATAGATGAAGATGAGTATGCCGAAATACTAAAGGTTTTAAAGGGCGCCCTAGCCGAAATAAATACCTTTAGGTCAGAGGAAGGAAGTGTGTTGGAGAAGGATTTTTTGGAACGTATAGCGTCGTTACAGCAGCTATTGGCTAGTGTTTTAGAAATGGATCCGGATAGGCAGGCAGCTATTCGCGAACGCTTGGGAAAAGCCGTACAGGATGTAAAGGTGGAAGTAGACGCAAATCGGTTTGAACAAGAGTTGATCTATTACTTGGAGAAATACGATATAACCGAAGAAAAAGTACGATTAGCAAACCATTTGGATTATTTCACCAAAACTTTACAATCGGACGATAGTAACGGTAAGAAGCTAGGTTTTATTTCTCAAGAGATTGGAAGAGAGATAAATACTATTGGCTCCAAGGCCAATTTTGCGCCCATGCAGCAATTGGTAGTGCAGATGAAGGATGAATTAGAGAAAATAAAAGAACAAATGTTAAATGTGCTTTAGCAAACCAAGTAGTTAGGGATATTGGCATTTGCCGATTATTTGAGAATTTAGAATATTATTTAAGAGAATACATTAGTAGGCATGAAAGGTGGTAAACTCATAATTTTTTCAGCTCCGTCTGGCAGTGGTAAGACAACTATTGTTAGGCATCTTTTGCAACGCCAAGAGCTAAATCTGGCTTTTTCCGTCTCTGCGACTTCTAGACCTAGAAGAGGAAAGGAAAAGAACAAGGAGCATTATTATTTTATGTCAGTCTCAGAGTTTAAGCAACATATAAAGAAGGAAGACTTTTTAGAGTGGGAAGAAGTGTACCGTGATAATTTTTATGGTACACTGAAGACAGAAGTAGAACGTTTATGGGCCGAAGGAAAGAACGTTATTTTTGACATTGATGTCGCAGGAGGATTGCGCATTAAAAAGAAATTTCCAGAACAGACCTTGGCCGTATTCGTAAAACCACCAAGTATAGACGAGCTTAAAATTCGCCTAAAAAAGCGTAGTACAGAAAGTGATGATAAAATTAATATGCGGATTGCCAAAGCTTCGGTAGAGTTAGCTACTGCTCCACAATTCGATAAGATTATAAAGAATTACGACTTGAATGTCGCTTTAAAGGAAGCGGAAGAATTGGTGTCTGATTTCATAGCTAGTTCCAAAAAACAGGAGTAATGAAAAAGGTAGGGCTTTATTTTGGGACGTTCAACCCTATTCACATTGGCCATATAATCATTGCGAATCATATGGTGGAGTTCTCCGACCTGGATGAGGTTTGGTTCGTTGTCACGCCCCAAAGCCCATTTAAGGTAAAGAAGACACTTTTAGATAATAACCATAGGCATCAAATGGTGCTGGAGGCTACGGCAGATTTTCCAAAATTAAAATCTAGCACCATTGAGTTTAATCTACCACAACCCAATTACACCATAGATACACTTGCACATCTATCAGAAAAATACCCGGATGGATATCAATTTTGCCTTATTATGGGGGAGGATAACTTGAATGGATTCCATAAATGGAAAAATTATGAGGTAATTTTGGAGCACTACGAGCTTTTTGTATATCCAAGAATTTCTGAAGGAAAAACGGAACATCGGTTTATAGACCATCCTCGCGTTCATAAAGTAAATGCTCCAATCATAGAAATATCTTCTACATTTATTAGAACGGAATATAAGAAGGGTAAGAATATACGGCCCCTCTTGCCAGATGCTGTTTGGAAGTATATGGATGAAATGAATTTTTATCGCTAAAAACTATTATAGCCTTTGAGCCTCAGTAAGCACATCTGTTGCCAAGAAGCCATCATTTTTATTATAATACCACCCCCTTGTTTTTGGAATCTTGATATCTTGGACTTCCATTGCATCCGTAGGCAGGATGTATTGCCCGTCATTCTTAGATTCGTCATGGTAAAACTGGTACACTTCCTAAGCGTAGGATTTCGGGTCAAAATAAAAATACCAAGTGTCTTTCCCAACGGTTTCATTATAATAGACCTTTAATACCAAATATTTCTTATTCTTAAGGGTTTTCTTTTCAACCGTTTGGTAGATATTGGTCCCAGGGTCTTCTAATTTCATGGGTAGGCCATACAGGTATCTGAAAGAGTCTAACTACGTATGATATTTAGAATTAGTGCACGAAAAAAACACTTACTCATTGCCAAATAGACCTCACAGCACGGTCAAACGCCTTAAAACACATATTTGGATACAAAGTCTTAATTTAGTGTTGAACCCTTTTGTAAGATGTCAGTACCTAAAAGTTTGTCATCTTTATTGTAGTACCATGTTCTTACTTTTGGCATTTTAATACTACCGACATTTTCTATTTCACTTAGAAGAATATACTCACCATCATTTTTAGATTCATCATGGAAGAACTGGTAGGCCTCCATTGCATATGTAAAGGGGTCAAAATAGAAATACCAAGTGTCTTTTCCTATCGTTTGTTCATAAGTTGCTTTCAACACTAAGTACTCTTTTTCCATGAAGGTTTTAGTCCGAACAACAGGATTCAAATTAGTGCCCTTATCTTTAAGTTTCATTGGAAGGCCATATAAATATTGATAGTAGTTCTTCATAAACTTTGCTCTATCGCAAGTAATTCTTAAACTATCCTTAATCTTTGGGAATATAGAAGTACTACCATTTAACTTCAAAGTACATTTGCCTTTATTTAATTCCGATTCAACAGTATAATTGTCCTTAGTTACACTAGATTTAAAGTATTGCTTTGTAAAGTCCATTTCTAGAATGGTTCGACGAAGGCTACTGCTTGGAGTTTCCATTTCTATTAGCATTTTTCCACTAAACGTTTTCCATTTATTCTGGGGGTCATGAAAATTGATAGACTTCTCCAACAATTCATTTGCTGTGATGATGTCTTGTGCTTTTAAGTTTGTGAAACACATTAAGAATATAAACACAAAGAAATATCTGATCATACTTTATTTTTGTTATTACAAGATACATTTATATTTCGTAACACAGGAGGCCCTACTCGGCCTTAGGTTGCTCAATTGTTGCAGGCGCAACGGAACTATCATGCTCATCATGATATTGTTGCAATAAGTTCATAGTGGCGGTCATCATGTCCTTTGTTTCAAGCAGTAGCGAGAAATATAAGGTAGTATTCTTTGGGCTCGATTCTTCATTACGGGTTCTTGCAATCTGCGTCTGAATCTTATCAGAAACCATATCGAACAATTCTTGTTTTTGATTTAGTACAATTCCTATCTCCTCAAAAGATTGATTGGTAAAGGCGGATTGCGTTTGATTTAATACTTCTTCTAGTTTTAGATCAATTTGCTTAAGTTCTTTTATTTGGTTGTATTTTAATTTTTTATGATTGTTGTTTACATGTTTGAGACTAACTTTGCTAATGTAATCCAAGGATTGACTGATATCTGTCAAATAGCCCAAAGTGTTAATATAAAAGTTACTTGCGCCTACGCTGTTTTCATCCAAATTTTTAATGAAATAGAAAATATGATCTCGAAGGTCATCGATTTCGTTTGATAGTTTCTCTCCTTGTTTTTTGTTCTTTTTCAATAAATCAAGATCTTGTTTTGCAAGTCCGTTTATAGAGTTGGTATAAATTTTATTGGTTCTTTTTAATACGTTTGAAATATTTTTAGCACTTTCAATAATTACTCCTTGAATAGAACTGCTTTCCGCTTTGTTTAACGAATCTTCGGCGCGCATTTCCTTGTTCTTTTTATTATGGGAAATATAGCTTCTTGATAGCAGAAGAATAGCAGCAAACAATAAGACGCCTATAGCGGCACCTTTTCCAAAACTGATGATGGCCAAGATGGTGCCGGATGCAATAAACGCAATAATGGCGGTTCCAAACCATCCACCAACAACATTAAGCACACCCGCTACCCGATACACAGCACTTTCTGCACCCCAAGCCCTATCTGCAAGCGAGGTGCCCATAGCCACCATAAAAGTTACGTACGTGGTCGAAAGGGGTAATTTATAAGAGGTGGCAATAGATATTAATATACCGGCCACCATTAAGTTTACGGCTGCTCGAACCATATCAAAGGCCGGTAATTCGTGAACCCTGTTTTGAGATAAAGCGATAACAGGTTTTTCAAATTGTTTATCGATTTTTGCTTGCCAAGATTCCGGTAAAATGTACGTGGACATTTCAGCCATGGAAATCGCTAAACGGACAAAGCCACGAGATAGAAAATTAGGTTGAAATCGTTCTTTTGTAGCTTCTTGACTTGAAAGATCAATAGAGGTTTTAACTACATTTTTAGCTTTGCTTGAAAACCAAAGCGTTAATACCATAACCATACCCGCAATAAATAGAAGTAAGGTTGGAGTAGGGACTTTTGCTGCTAAAATCTCCATGCTAAATTCTGTGGCGGGCATTCCTGAAGCCATCCACGCCTCATAAGATTGCCAAGCTGCAATAGGGACTCCGATAAAATTAACAAGGTCATTACCAGCAAATGCCAATGCCAATGCAAAGGTACCAGCACCAATAATCAATTTGTAGATGTTTACCTTAAAAAAGTTCATTAAGGTATAGGAGAGAAGCGACCAGATTAAACAGTTGGCGCCAGCGATACCGAGCCAATGTGCCTCTAAGAAATCGGTTATGGTAAGGCCTTCAATTAAATCATAGCTATTGCCTGCGAATGCAGTTCCCTTGATGCCTTTCATCAAAATAAAATAGGTGATTGCAGAAAGCGCAAACCCTCCAAAAAGAGCGCCAACCCATTTCGCCTTTTTTTCATATTGATTAGATAGTAACAATCTTGAGATCCATTGTACTAAAGCACCTATGGAGAATGCGACTACGACTGACAGTAGGATGCCAAATATTATTTGAGTGGCTTTATCTGTATTTATATAATTGACGATATCTGTAAAACTACCATTATCAGCTACTATTTTTATCATGGCCATGGCAACGGCGGCACCTAAAAGTTCAAATACGATAGATACCGTAGTGGACGTTGGCATTCCCAATGTATTGAAGAAATCTAACAATAAGATGTCTGTAATCATTACGGCCATAAAAATGAACATGATTTCATCAAAATAGAATTCTCCTGGGTTAAAAATTCCTTTCCGAGCAACCTCCATCATCCCGCTCGAAAATATTGCGCCTGCCGCTATCCCGAGACTCGCAACAATCATAATGGTTTTAAACGAAATGGCTTTTGAGCCTATAGCGGAGTTCAAGAAATTTACCGCATCGTTACTAACACCCACAACCAAATCAGCTACTGCCAAAACAGCTAGGGCTACAATCATTAATAAATAAATATTATCCATAATCTATACTATCATTTTACAAATATCATTATCGCATGCGGCTATCATGTTAGCTAAAGGTTATCTTTTTAACTAGAAATGAATATCCAGTTGTAGTCTATACATTAAACCATTTGAGCCATTGTCTTCAGAAAGATAACTCAAATCTGTTTGCACTTTTAATTTATGACCCACAATGTATTTAGAAAGACCTAAAGTATATTGTGCTTGAGGATTTCTTCCCGTAATCTCCTCGTCGAGCAGAATGGATGTATACCTACTGGAAACTTCCCAATTGTTTTTAAGTAAATACCCACTTTGAAGGTTAAGACCACTACCTACCTGAACAACATCTCCGGTTAGTGTGCCATCAAAATTTTTTGCCAAGGCATCTTTTGCAGACCTATAGACATACTCTCCCATAAGTGAAAAACCATTATACTTGAACATGGCGTCAATAAAAAGGGTAGTAATCGTAGTTTCATAAAACCCGATATCATTAACCATATAGCTCCCTTGGTTACTTCTTGTCTTTACGGCATTCTGGTTAATGTCATAGGAGGCTGCAAGCATCAGTTTAGGTTTTTTTTCTCGCTTTAAATCACTGCCTTTATAGTCGCCTTTACTTACGAATTTGCCAAAAGGCAGCACTTCTAGACGCGAGGTATATTGATATCCGCCAAGGTTTCCAGTCGTGATATTACGTCCTTCACCTTGTGAAATAGCAAGTATTTCACGAATCAAGAATTTTTCTGATATATTAATATGATGTCGCAATTGAAAACCCATGTCGCGGTCAATGGTGAATCTACTGTTCAGTAAAGAGCGATCTACTTGTTGTAAATTACCTGAAGAGATGACTCGCTCTATATTCCCTGGTAGCTTGGTTTGACCAAACCATAATACAAAATTTTCATAAAAGTTCCATTTTACAACCGCATCAAGAATGTATCTTGGTGTATTGCTAGTAAATTCTGAACCTCCGGAAAGATCTCGATTGGAAAGACCAAGCTCTAATTTGTATTTTAATTTTGGGGAATATGCGAACCCATTGAATTTTAGCCTTGCCCTACGAACAAGAGAGTTTTGTTCTGGATTTGCGAAGCTTCCATCATTGTTTTCATCCCAATTGGCAACTGTCAGAATTTGCATTCTTGTGCCAACCTTCATTGTCCAAGAACTATCTTTCCCTACTAGATTAAATAAGCCCTTACCAAATGCCGGAGCCTTTGTTTCTTGACTTAAAGAAAAAAATGGAATAGTAATCAAAAGCCATAAGGCTAAATGATTGATTTTCATTGTAATTAGTTTTTGTCGACTGCAAAGTACTAAAACGAATATTAATTTAATGTTAAGTTAATGTTGGTTAAATATTAAATCTAAGCGCTTAGCTCTGTATTTATCAACGCTTTTGATTTGATTATGCTTATTTCTAAAAGTAGTTGACACTGGGGTAAGGAAAATATAGGATAAAAAAAAGCTACCTTGGCCAAAGGTAGCTGTCGGATTTCAAAGAAAACCAGTCGACAAAAACTAATAGTAAAATGAAATCGTCCGTGTCTTAAGACGAGCATGAAGTTAGTTCATATACATGACTCTTATGTAACGCCAACATTAAGTAATGTTTAAGTTTTAAGATACAAAGCTAGACAGCGTAACCCATACTAAGTGTTTTTTCTATTTCAAAATTGAAACACGAAAATAAATATATAGCTATAGTACAGTAGGAGTTAAGGATGAAGCGATTA
>JBLHNI010000092.1:0-10691 GCA_047650615.1 Maribacter sp. | reverse complement strand
GATAGCCGGAACTTATACTCCGTTTTTATTAATGTACATGCATAATTCTTTTGGTATTACCTTACTATGTATTTTGTGGGGCCTGACGGCTTTAGGAATCATTTTCAAGATTTTTTTCACAGGAAAATGGAAGGTTATTTCAACCCTAGTTTACATCGCGATGGGATGTATTATGGTCGTTGGCGGACGTACTTTCTTTGAAAGTATCCCCCCTAATATCCTCACTATGATTCTAATCGGAGGCGTACTTTACCTTTTGGGCGTTATCTTTTACTTATGGGACAGATACCCATACAACCACGCAGTATGGCATTTTTTTGTGCTCGCAGCTGCTGTTTGTCACTACGTTGCCATTTTATTGGCAGTCGCTATGAATTAATTTTATTTCAGAATATAGTATCTAAGTATAATTAATTCTTCAAAAGCTTAGTCTAAAATAGACTATTGAAAATTTATGTTTAAGCAAATAAAAAACAAACTAAACTGGCTTTTTTTTTATTTCTCTATGGTCTTGTGCCATTGTACATCTAGTTCGAATACCAAACATTCATACTTTCCAAATTATCCTTTATTACCGTATTGTTCAATAGGGTTCCACCGAATAAAAACCCATGTTTGCTGTAGGTGATATTCAAACCATAGGAGGTAGCCCTTACTAGGGAATAAATAGTTTTATAGTCGCTTTGGTCAATATTTCTCTTGATTTTCTGCACAATATAATAGGATAAATTTTGCCCTTTATAATCGGGGTGTGTTGCAAAATCTACGATTTCTACATTGGAGTCTTTTTTATTCATTTTAAGTATGGCCGAAACTAGTAATTCCTCCTCCTTAAAAAGCCCATAAAACTCGTGGTTTCGTTCTACAAGTTCTAAAAGATATGCTGCTTTATTTATAGGAAACGGATAAGATTTGAATGCTTTTTCGTGCAAACTAACCATTGCGACAAAATCGTTCTTGTCTAGTTTTCGAACTTTCAGGGTACTAGGTAGTTTAAAATAAGCATCTTCAGGAGAACCGTTAGCCGCCAAGGCAATAGTTTTGACCGATTCTCTGGTCTTTAGTTCCTGCTCGGTGTAAAAACCGCGTCCTTTTTCAAGGTAATCTGCCAAAAAATAGCCTGTTCTTTCTCCATTGTAAAGTCCCGGGATTTTAGCCTCGACGACATAACCATTAGACTGAAATATTTGTTTTGCATCTTCTGGTACCCTACTTACAATTTTGTTATACCGGTTTTTTTCTGCTAGGCTATTCATTTTGGCAATAATCGACGTCCAATTTCCCTTTCTTTCCGCTTCCATCAAATACACACGATTGTGCGCGGTACCATGATGTAAAACGGCTCCTTCTACCTTTTCTACCGTATCAAATAAATTTTCAATCTGCATAGTCTACATTATGATTTTAATAAAGTTTATAATTGTCCATACTCTTATTCTCGAATTTGACCATTGCCATAAACGTAGTACTTATTGGTGACCAGCTCATTTAGGCCTAAAGGTCCTCTATGGTGAAGCTTATCTGTACTTATAGCTAGCTCTGCGCCTACACCCATTTGCCCACCATCTGTGAATCTTGTAGATGCGTTTTGATAAACTACCGCACAATCCACTTGTTCCATGAATTTTTTTGCGATCTCGATATCAGTGGTCATTATCGTTGCCGAATGCCCTCCTGAGTAGGTATTTATCTTTTCAATGGCGTCCGATAAAGACTCAACGGAACCAATACAACATTTCATTGCCAAAAACTCCTCTTCCCAAATAGATTCCTCGGGAATAAGGGGCTCTTCGTTTAAAACTTCTTTTACCTGTTCATCTACCAAAATCGAGATGCCGTTATCTTTCAGAACTTCTCCTAATCTTGCTATTTTGGATTGATAGTCATCTAAATCTGTGTTGACCAATATTTTATCCAAGGCGTTGCAGGCCGATATTTTGTTCGTTTTTGCATTGAGAATAACTTCAAGGGTTTTTTCCCAGTTTGCGTATTTATCTACATACAAGAAATTATTTCCCCTACCACTTACCAAGACAGCACAGCTTGCATGCTCTTTTACAAAAGCTATCAAACGTTCCCCACCTCTTGGCACGACAAGATCTAATTTCTCCGAAGGGCACTTCAAAAACGCCTGAGTTTCTTGTCGGTTCATGGTCAGGAGCTGTATATAATCGGTAGACAGATTATTTTCCATCAACGCCTGGTGCCAAAAGCTTACAAGAACTTTATTACTGTACAAAGCTTCCTTACCTCCCTTCAAAAGAATTTTATTATTTGCCTTAAAGGCAAGAACTGCAGCTTCTATAGTCACATCTGGTCGGGACTCATAAATGATCATAATGGTACCAAAAGGGGCGGTTTTGTTAACGACTTTTAGTCCGTTTTGTAGTTCCTTAGTACTGATTTCATTATTGACCGGATCGCTCTGGGCACGAACATCTCTAATTGCTCGTATCATTTCTTCAATCTTTTTGTGATTTACCACTAAGCGTTCGTACATGGCCTCGTCATCAATGTTGAAAAGATCCAGATCTTTCTTGTTCGCTTCTAACAATTCTGTACGGTTTTCAGTCAAAATTTTGGACATACTTCCCAAAACGTTATTTTTTATTTTCTCCGATAATATTTTCATGCTATATATCTATTTTTTCTAAGGCTACCCTTGTGCCCACATTTCTTCCTTCAATGATATCAATAATCGTTTGGTCTTTTTTCCCGTTAGCAATGAACGTAGGGATATGTTCCGCGGCGGCCTGTTGGGCATGATTCAATTTTGAGCCCATACCGCCCCTACCTTTTGCTGCTTGTTTAGTATTGTCCTCAATATACTTGTCCAGATTCTCTTTGGGATTAACATATTGGACAAGGTTCGTGTTCTCGTCCGTGGGGTTGCCCGTATATAATCCGTCGATATCGGTCAAAATAATAAGCTTGTCGGCATTCATCAATTGCGCTATCAAACTGGCCAATTCGTCGTTATCGGAGAACATGGACATAGTGACGGATACCGCATCATCTTCATTGGCGATTGGGATTACCCCTTCCGAAAGGAGCCCTTCACAACAGTTAATCATATTCTGACGGTGTACACCCGGACTAAAATCCCGCTTTGTAGGAAGCACTTGGGCGCATTTCATACCGTAATCTTGAAAAATATTATAATACAACCGCATCATTCTTGGCTGCCCTATTGCAGAATACACCTGCCTTCTTTGGGTCTTGTCCTTGATGTTCGATTTACCCATAACTTCTTTACCCGCTATCACGGAACCTGATGAAACCAGTATCGTAATAATTCCACGTTCGTACAATTCCGCTATTTGTTGCACCAACCTTCTAAGTACTGGTCTCACGATTCTGTTGTCCTTGTTGGTCATTACATTGGTGCCGACCTTAATAACAATAAGTTCTTTATCCATATTCTTTCTCCTTTCCTAGTTCCACAGCCCTATTAAAAGCAGCAAAAGCGGCTTCTTTTATCAATTCCCCTACGTTATTATCATCCATAGAGTCCAAAGCTGCACGTGTAGTACCACCTTTACTAGCCACTTTTTCCATCCAAGAGTTTGGGGATAGGCTATTTTGATTAAACAGTTCTATTGCCCCGGTAAAGGTCTGACTAACCAGAACTTTGGAAACATTTTCTGAAAACCCCATCTGCAATGCGGCCTCCATCATACTTTGCATAAAATAGAAAACATAGGCAGGGCCACTACCGGATATGCCTGTAGAGGCGTCAATGAAATTTTCATCACTTACTAGTATCGATTTCCCTGTGGTATCCAATAAGCTTTCTATAGTCAATAATTCTATTCTGGAAACTTCAGGAGAAGCGATGTAAGAGGTTAGTCCCTTCCCAATTTTTGCAGGTAAATTTGGCATCGCACGAACTATTTTGTTCAATCCCGTCAACTCTTTTATGGTTTCAATAGTAGTTCCCGCCATAATCGAAATCAATAATTGCTCCGATTTAACTAACGGCTTGATGCTATCCATGAGTTGTTCGCCATGGTGTGGCTTTACTGCAATAAAAATAATATCAGCCTTCGGTACACAGTCTTGGAGTTCACTGAAGGTATCCAAGTATGACATCTGATTTAGTTCCTGAAGTTTTTCTTCAGAACTGTCCAGCACCATGATATTTTTTTTCTTTAGCAGTTTAGATTTAGACATCCCTTCTGCGTAAGTTAGTCCCATGTTTCCTGCCCCTATCACGAGTATTTTCATAGATTATATTGTTTTTTAACTATTTTTTGGTAATCTAATAGATGACTGTTTACCGTTGACCTAAACGAAAAGGAGGCAATCATCACAATTTTTCACTTGACCGTAATATGTTTCCCTATATTTATGAAGTGTTTTTAAGGGTAGGCCCAAAAAGTATCTTTTTATATAGATGACATTTGTCGTCAACATTCCCATATTGTTGCTATAACGTTTCTCCGTTTTTGTTTTTCGTTTAATGTATAAAGCTTTCATTTTTTGTATTTACCTTTTATCATTCAAATGTTATTGGCCGCTGCTCAATCTTGAAGGAATTTAGTATTGATATGGCTCCTTGCGTATAAATTAATTGGCATGGTGGTCAACTTATGGATATAGATTCCTTTAAGCGAGGATATCATGTTAAGACTTTGTTATTTACTTGGAACACAATCACAAAGGGAGTACTATTCTCGTTCTTTTTGTGATTCCCTATTTATTAAGATTATATAGTAGGTTTGTAGGTGTTTTTGCAGCGGACACTACCTGAAGATGAATTTAGCAATTAACAGGCAAAAACAATAGCGTCCTTTTTATGAGTGTTCATCAAGTCGCTACGTACCAAAAACGACTGGGTAATCGAACACATAGGTAACCACGAAACGTGTCCCCATTTATTTATACATTTTATAAGCGTATGTTAATGCGGCTACCTATTTTTCTGAGTAATCGGTAGCATATAGAATTATTTTCACTTGAATTAAATTCTCAATTTATATATCAAAGCTACCATCCAAAAATGAAGTACCGTATGGCCTATGTCAGCCCTAACTATTTTTTAAACCTGACTAATGTCATATTAAACACTTTTTAAAGGATTTATTTTTATTGAATGAAACACCTCTATAATACAGGTAACCTTTACTTTCAAAAAAACAACTACGAATGAAAAATTGAATACATGTTTTTTTAATTAGCATACTGTTAAGTGCTTGTTCCGCTACCAAAGTTTTTAGTGATATTGATAAAGAGGCGAATTTTGATAATTATAAAATCTATTCTTGGTCTGCGGAAGAAGGAATCAATGAAGATTATCCTCAATTTGATAACTCCCTAAATCGTAAAAGATGGAAAAGCGCCATCGATGCGGCTATGCAAAATGAAGGCTATGTTTTGGGGAAAGAAAATGTTGATATCCAAGTGGATTTCCATTTACAATTTGAACACAATGCAGTCATAAATCGAGAATATCATAATGATGAAAAGAACTATAACACAGAAATAGCACCAATGCCAGATTATCACTATGATGAGGGTACCATAATCACCCACTTGATAGATCTTGAACAGAAGCAACTTGTTTGGCAGGGTATTTCAACCAGAACATTAGATATTAGCCTACTCGAAAATACCGATGCCAATATTCACAAGGCCGTAGACAAAATGTTTGAGAAATTTCATACACAAATCACCAAATCAAAAACAAAATGAAAATTTGGTTATTTACATAAATTAATTTGTTCCAAGTTGTAAACTACGCAACATTATTCATTGTATGTAACTATTGAAAATCCACCCAGATATAACCTAGTTGTTTTAGCCGTATTTGCCATCCTGACATAGGTCATTTTTTTTACTTAATCCATTTACTACTTTTAAGACTAAATATCAATTAAATTTAATTGTTAGAGCATGATTGGTTTTAAAAACAGGCCCAAGGACAGCTATATTCATGAAGCAAATTGGCAACTATTTTATGCGCATTTTGAAAAAAGATAGCTTAAATATGATTCGTAAAATTGAAGTTGGGTTACTTGAAATGGAAAATGAATCTAGCATATTATTAGAACAGGTAAATAACATACACAGGTTTAAGCAGCGTTGATAGAGAATCCCTTTGCCTATGATTCTTATACGCTTAGAGCAGAAAATGAAAAATTTGAAGATGACTTTTCTAATTTCATGAAAGCATTTAGAAAGGATAGGAAAGAAGTTTTACCATCACAGAATATACAATAGATGGAGAGTAAATAACTCAAAGGCTCCATTTAATATCAGAATAGCATGTTTGTCGTTTGCTATTTGAATACGTGTACTAGCTAAAAATTGATAATCAGCAACACATGAAAAAAATAATAATACCTACTGATTTTTCCAAAAATGCACAAAAGGCAATAGACTATGCACTTCTTCTTTTTAAAAATGAGAGCTGTACGTTTTATCTACTGCATGCATATTACGACGCGCCTTCTTCGGCGAAAAACAAAATCAGTGCCAAAGAAGACCTAAACCAGATTATACAGGCTTTGGAAACCAAGAACAAAAAACACTATTTTGAGCGGGTTTTCGAAACCGATTCTTTGCTTAATTTGATCAATCGGACACTAATCAACCAGGGTGCAGATTATGTCTTTATGGGAAAAAAAGGTTCCTCTACCCTCCGTGAAATTTTTATCGGTAGTAACACCCTAGACCTCATCAAATACATGGATAGTTGCCCTGTAGTCATAGTGCCCGAAGCATATGAATACAATCGCCTAAGGGAAATGGTTTTCGCAACTGATTTTAAACATACCTTCATGACTGCCGAGCTTGTTCCTCTTATTCAAATGGCCTCGCTTTGGGATACTACGCTGAACGTAGCTCATATTAAAACGAAAAAAGATTTAAACGATATGCAAAAAGTAAAAAAAGAACTCCTGAGAAGTGCTCTAAAAAAAATCAAACATCAATTTTTTGAAATTGAACTGCGAAATACAGTAGCTAATACGCTATATCAAATCGAAAAAGAAAACAAGAACATCGGGGTGATGGCTATACTAAAAACAAAACATGGTTTTTTTCAAAAACTAACTCGCGAAAATATAGTAAAAAACATTGCCTTTAGGACTAAAATACCCTTGTTGGTATTACCTCTAATTAAATAAGTGGAATAGTGGTCTAACGAACTCCTATATCAGCTAAACAACGATTAGTTCCTTAGAATTCTCTTTTGGCGCTTATAGTGTGTATGCTATTTCTATACCGATTACTCTAATTCTAGTTTAGAATCTTCAATTTTTAAAACCTATAAAATGAAAGAACTTCATGACATAATGAGCGAAGTTACCCAAGTTACTACCAACATCGAAACCAATTATCCTGAACTCTATCGTTCCTTGGATGAAAACCCCATGACCTTGCCCATTAAACAACATCCGCATATGGACAAAATGGTTATGCAAGAATATCTAGAGAGTTTAAAAGAGTTATTGGAGCATTATTTAGAGGAAGAAAAAAGAAAGATTAAGACGTTTTAAAATAGATATTATGGGCCAAATCGCAACATCCAAGAGACAAATCACCTTATACTATAGTTCAAAATCCGTAAGAGCAAAACAGACGCTGGCGTATGCTAAAGCAGAGGGATTGGCTATTCAAGAAATTGATATTTTAAAAACAAAACTAACTGGTACTCAAATCGTAGAACTTGCAGACCGCTTGCACATGGAAGTGGCTGACTTGGTAAATCAAGAACACCCATCCTATAAAAATCATTTCGAGCATCATGATTTTTCTACGGACGATTGGATAAAGATGATTCGGCATAATCCAGAAATCATGAAACAACCCATAGCCTTGCGTGGTGATATCACTATTTTAATCGAGACCCCTACAGATATCATTAAGATATAAGGGGGTATTACTATAATATATTCAGTATTCAGTTTACTTCATAAGCAGTATTCGCCCCTTACACCACAACATTCTTGTTTTTTTATTCTCCTGATATATATCATAATAAACTTGTGTTAATTTAAATAGCTTTGAATTCCTCTTTAGAAAAGAATAAAAGATTACATCACAGTAAGTTTAAATTTTTAGGTGTTTAGCTAGATATAATCAAGGACAATTAAAAGTACTATAATAACCTCACGAGGTTAACACGATAGATTAGGGTAAAATACCCAATATACTAAGAGACTTAAAAGTTTGCACAAGTTAAGTGCCGCTGAGGATGTGCTTTCTTCCAAAACCAAAGAACGCATTACTATTGGCATTCTGATTACGGTACAATGATATGAGTGTACTGGTTTTTAAGTAAACCATGGACAAAATTAGGAGTCAATTCTGAAGAAATTATATAGACTATTAGAGCGACCATAAAAATGGTTGGAGGCTCTTAGCCTATTCGTGGTATTTGGAAAATAATTGATAATAGAACTAAAAAACAAAATAATATGAAAGACGTAATTTACAATTCAACCCTGCATTTTGAACACCAGCAATGGCAATCTGAGCCTGCATTTTGGAATGACGAACTAAAATCATTCAAGAACAGGTGAAGCGACTTGCTAACCCGATAGACGGACAAAGAAATACTAGCCAAATTAGCATATTACCAGAATGAATTTATCCTTCATGGTGGCGTAATCGAGGATTTACAAGAAGCCATAGAGGAACATGGGGCAAACATTGCAGGGCATAGCAAAACAGGCAATGTATCGATGGATGTTGCTCTGGTTAAAAGGCACTTGGAATTCCGACATAAAAAGGAGAGTCAACGGCAGACATATGCAGACCTTAAAAAAGAATTCTTTCGTTTTTTTTCAAAATATAGGTAAGAATACCTATCGGTTATGGCTGTAATAAAATCACCTAGGCAAAAAGAACTTAAAAGGTATGCTACCCTGTTCAACATCCTCGCCAAATATGGGTTTGAAGACGTTTTAGCGAACAGTAGTATCAAAAAAGTGATTCCAATGAGCTCCTTAAAAACCCATCCCGATACCGAAAAAAATTTCTCTTTTTCAAAGTACGAGCGCATTCGTATGGTTTGGGAAGAACTGGGACCAAGCAATGTCAAATTTTTAGCAATCGAGAAGATATACTTTCTTCATAATAAACTAAAAGAAATATATGGACGCATATCAAGGGGTGAATGAATTAATGGGCTCCTATATTTTAGGAGTGCTCATTAGTATGGGTATAGGGCTTATACTAGGGTTAGAAAGAGAATACGACAAACTAAAGGACCAAGGATTCGCCGGCATCCGTACCTTTCCCATTGTGGCCATCTTGGGGTTTTCTTTAGGAAACCTTACGGAAAAATTTACGCCTTGGCTGTTGATTGTAAGTTTAGGAGCCTTCATTTTATTTCTGGCGTTTAATCACTTTTTTCAGAAACAGGAAGAATATGGAAAAGGTCTGACCACCAATCTAGCTCTTATCGCTACGTTCGTTTTGGGCGTAATGGTTTCAGCAGAATTCTATCGTGATTCGGTGGCTACAGCCGTCATTATCGTAACCCTACTTTCCTTAAAGACGAGGTTTCGTACGGTCATCAGTAACATCACATCCGAAGAACTATTTGCATTTATTAAGTTCTCGATAATCGCTCTTTTGATACTGCCTTTTTTACCCAACAAAACCTATGGCCCCAATGATTTATTGAACCCGTTTGAAATTGGATCTATTATCGTAATCGTATCTTTTTTAAACTTTATTGGCTATTTGTTGGTCAAATATGTAGGTTCTAAAAAGGGAATCTTGCTAACAGCAATCCTTGGCGGTTTAATATCGAGCACCGTAGTAACTTGGAGCTATGCCACCAGAAGTGTGGAATCTCCAGAACTCTCCAGAAAATATGCTGCGGGAATCGTCATTGCCTCTGCCATTATGTTTCCAAGACTTACCCTCTTGACCTATATCTTCAACCATACTCTTTTGAACTATTTGGCGCTCCCTTTTGGTATGTTGACATTGGTCTGTTTGGTTGTCTCTTTACTCCTGATAAAGAAGGACACCAATAAACCTGATACAAATATTAAATTGGGTAACCCCATGAACCTGCTTAATGCCATTGGGTTCGGAGTCATTTATGTCGTAATCCTTTTTGCTGTTTTTTATAGTAACGAATTTTTCGGAGAAAGTGGATTGTATTACTCCGCTCTAATTGCAGGTCTGGGAGACACAGATGCCATTACCATAAGTATGGCTAAATTTTCTTTGGATGGGGAAAAATTAAAACTCGCCTCCTCAGTCATAATTGCCGCAATTATGAGCAACATGTTAGTAAAGTTGGGTATTGCTGCCTTTAAGGGGTCCAAAACTACTGGGAAGCTTGTGAGTTATACTTTTGGCAGTATCATCCTAATCGGAATCATATTTATCCTTATAGGCAGGGCTTAATCTAGCAAGTCACTTTTAAGAGGTTTACTAAGGTGGTATCTTATGTTAGAGGGTTGATGACATTTCATTCGTTTATATCGCCTACTACCGAATTCAGGTCTTTGCCCATTTTTGCTATTTAGATGGATGAGGTTTCGATATAGGACATCACATTACGCATCTTTGTGACGGAAATGAAATCGCCCATTAGAACGCCCACTACACTTTCTTTTAAATAAAGTTACTGCACTGGTTTATTGAACTCTCGATATATGTTATAATAAAACTAAAAAGGACATTTTCCATTACTCTAATTGATGTTACAATAAGCTGTTTTA